>JAGRMX010000140.1 GCA_020441025.1 Leptospiraceae bacterium | reverse complement strand
CAGTGGTCCCTGAGGACGCGATGCGAGAAACGTCCTTGTATTTTAACTTTAACGCTGTTAGAAAGACGCCGATACGGACCACACTGGAACCAGGCATACAGGCATTTGAAAAAGCCTGAGCCTGTATAAAGCAGGCACTTAAACGAGAGGAGGTTTGATTGTATGATGACTGAAGATCTTTCCCCCGCCCATGCTGCGGCCAACCAGAACGAGTCGACTGCTCCCAGTCCCCGGGTGCAGCGACGCCGGGAACGCACCCGCCAGAAAATCATCCAGTCATCCGCGGATCTATTTTCTCGCTTTGGCTATGATCAGGTTCGGTTTGAGGATATTGCCGAAGCGGCCGACGTGGCTCGCGGCACCCTGTACAGTTTTTATAAGAATAAGGAAGCACTGATCAACGAAATGTTGCAATCGGTATATGAGAAAGCCATGCGCGGTCTCGATCGAGTCAAGCATATGGAACCGCGTAAGAGCGTGGAAGAACTGTTGAATGTATACTGCGATCTGTACGAATCCGATCCCCACGGCTTGATGGTGGCCTTTCATCTACCGCGCCCGCCGGGACCGGCCGAGCAGCTATACGAGCGATTCTCCGAGCGGATGCGCTCCATTTTCGAGCGGGCCGGCAATCTACTGCGTTCACGCGATCCGGAAGTAACCACCCGTCTGTTTTCCCGCTCGTCAGTACCATCCCTGGCGGCTCTGGCCGAATCGACCGAAGATTTTCGGCGACAGTTCGTAGAGCATTTCAAGAGCCTGTTGCTGCGTTGAATCGATCAGCCGATCGATCGGCGTGTATTGTTTCCCGGCGTGGATATGCTACCGGAATGTATGGGTTCCGGGAGTGCATTGGCCCTGATGAAATCACCGGGGCATGCTGACATCATCGAACGCTGCTCAGGCCGAACGCCGATCGAGCCAGCGGAAAAGATAATGCCAGATCTGGCCCGAACGGGAGAGCGCCAGGGCCGAAACCACAATGTCCAACCAGACCAGCAGCGTACTATCCGCATCAACCACGCCTAAGGAGTGAAAGAACCGCAGCGGGGGTTGCCAGAAAGTCAGCAAAAAGGCCAGGCAGAACAAAAACAGAAATAGAATCAACTGACCCCAGGTGGCATTCAGATAACGCGAAAGGTAGGGAATATGCGAAATAGCCTGCATGGCCAGATAGAGACCCAGCGCCACCAGCGCAAAGCGCAGCCCGAACAACGCCACCGAATCCCAATAACGATCGAAGGCGGTAATCTGCGCCAGGTACGTCCAATGCAAGCCCATCGCCTATATTAACGGTCGCGCCCGGCCCATTCCTTACGGGCTCCGTAAAAAACAATCAACGCCGGTACTCGCCGGATGCGAAATGCGCCCGTATGCGAAACCCAATCAAACCACAGTGAAAACGGTAGATAATGCAGAATTCCGGGTTGCGGGTGGCATGGGCGGTTACGCCGGGCCACGGCCTGGATGTTCCATTATCACCGCCTCATCATGGGGGCCATAGTACTGCTGTCGCCGGTGTATTTCGGTAAAACCACTTCGGGAGTACAGTGCCAGGGCGGCCGCATTCTCGGAGGAAACCTCCAGCAGAATCCGCTGTGATGTGAGTCGCAGTAAGGCGTGCAGGAGCGAATGCGCCCGTCCCTGCCGACGCACTGCGGGATGCACTCCCAGCCGCAGAATCTCGTAGAAATCGGTGCCGGGTTGGTAAATCAGGTAGGCATCCAGACCGGACGTCAACCGATCGAACTGTGTGGGGGCAAGCGGCATGTCACAGGGCCGTGCTACCATGTGATCATCAGAGTCCAGCCGCAGATCGAATATCGCATCAGATATCGAGTCGATGGTATACAGTACCGCGGCCCGGGAGATTTGCAGGGCGGCGTTTATCTGCTTGATGGACCAGGCAGTCGGAAGGCACAGTCGCTCCAGCGCCGCCAATTCCGCCAGAATCGATTCCCTTTCCGCAGTGTTCAATCGCCCGGCGCTACTGGACACGGCACAGAGGACCGGTATGCAACCAGAACGTAAAGCACAAACAATCAAAGCATCAGAACCCCCATGCAATCGAAAGCTGTCGCCCGTGTTTCGCAAGGGAAACCTGCTGATGGCAGTTGTTACCCTGATCTGTTTGACCGCACTGGTCTGCGATGAACTGCGCACGTGGGGCTATCATAGCCGACGCAATCGGGAAGAAAAAATCCGGGCGGAAGACCTGGAAAACCTGCAACGCGATCTGGAAATCAGTCAGGCCCGGGCGCTGGAATTACATGAAACCATCCAGGCGATTGCCCAGGAGTCCAATCATCAAGGACGCATCTCCTGGCGCATTGCCCAGACTTACGTGGAACAGGCCCGCTATGACATGGCGGCGCCCTACTTCGTAGACGCATTTGAGGATCGTTATAACGGTCGGCACGATGAAGGCTTTGTGGAACTGGAAAAGGCTCTGCCGCATTATGAACGCGCCCTGCAACGTAACAGCGTTGATCCCGATTTGATGTACGAGGCCGGATTATGTTTCGGCAACGCCTCTCACGCCATGGGCTGGGAAGAGCAACGCTGGCGTATAGCCACAATGCTCTTCCGACGACTCATGGACATTGAACCGGAGAGCAATCGTGGGCAGTACGAACTGGCTTTACTGCTGGGCAAAGTAAAGAACCCGCGCCTGCGCGACCTGGACCGATCGATAGAACTGCTCCAGAAAGTGGTTCAGAATGAAGAAGATAATATTCCGGCGCGCTTCGCTCTGGCGCACATGATGGTGCTGAATGAAAATCTGAACGGAGCGTTGATTGAATATGAGGCCATTCAAGATCGGTTGCGCCAGCTTGCGGGGCGCGGCGTCATCTCCGGATCATACGAGAATCAACCCGCTTATCAAAACGCGCAGAAGAACATTGAAAAATTGCAGATTTGTATTCAGAAACTACCGGGATGCGAGGTACTGGTGGACGAATGACGGAGAACATGCAAGCCGCCATAGACCTGCCGGAAGCGGTGTATCTGGCCAGCTTACCTCACCGCTCGGATTTTTATCGGCGGGGCGGTTGGTCGCAGCTATCCAATCGACATAGCGCCACCGAGCGTACCGCTTTTATAGACGACGAATTTACGCGTACGGAACGCAGCGTGGCGTTGGACAGCGCCCGTCGTTATACGCAGGAACCATTTCTGCGCCGCAGTCGGACCATAAAATGGATCAGTATTTATGACTCCGGTTATCCGCCCCTGCTGCGCACTATTTTCGATCCACCGGCGATTCTCTTTTACCGGGGCAGCGCCAATTTCGGCGCACATGGGCAAAACTATGTCGGCATAGTAGGAACGCGTAAAATTCATCCGCTGGTTCCATACGTGGTGCGCGAGTATGTGCGCTCCATAGCAATGCACAAACCGTGTATTGTTTCCGGTTTTGCCCGGGGGGTCGACCGGTTGGCGCACCTGGCCGCCATGCACTTTCACCTGGAAGGCGTGGCCGTGCTGGGCGCCGGTCTGTGGCATGCGGGTCCCCGCAGTAACCTGGATTTGGTCAACCGTGCGGAACACTTCCCGGGAGCGTTGACCCTGGTTTCCGAATTCGCTCCACACGTACCGGGCTATCCGGGTAACTTTCCCAGGCGCAATCGCATCATTGCCGGAATGTGCCCTCGCCTTGCGCTGCTACAGGCGCCTCACGGCAGCGGGGCCCTGATAACCGGACAGTTTGCACTGGACGAGGGCCGCGAAGTACAGGTCTTCGATCATCCGGCTTTCGACGAGGAGCCGGGCTCTAACGCCGGCAATCGGTCCCTGCTTGCCGATGGCGCAACACCGATTGTTCTTGATGGGCTAAATCAGACACTGCAATCCTCGCCGGATATATACGGTCGCCAACTGCGCTTCTGGAATCCGGCGGGCAGCCGCACCGATTTCGCACTCAGACAATGCTGATTTCCTCATCCGAAGCTCGAGAAAGCGACCTTTTATCCAAACTGGTCCCTATATTAGAAGAAAACAAAAAAAAGCTGACATTTCCCCTGTGTGCTTTGCGTAGGGTAATAATCATCCGACATAAATCGAAACAGAACCCTTTTTCGGTGCGCCTTCCACCGTTCAGGCCTGAAAGCCGATTGAGCAAGAAATATGAGTACATCAAAACCAGATTCCGAAACCGAAGCAAATGAAGATCCAACCACCGCAGGTGAAAGTGCGCCCAAAAAGAAAGCGAAGAAAAAAGCCGGATCGCGGGGGGGCAAGGGCCAAAAGAACGCCGACAAGACCCTTGTGATTGTGGAATCGCCCGCCAAAGCCAAGACCATCAACAAGTACCTGGGCAAGGGTTACATCATCGAAGCCTCCATGGGTCACATCATCGATTTGCCCAAATCGCGGCTGGCGGTGGATACCGAACACAATTTTCAGCCCGAGTACATTACCGTCCGGGGACGCGCGAAGATACTGAATCGTCTCAAGAAACTCGCCAAAAGCACGCGCAAAGTTCTGTTGGCCGCCGACCCGGACCGCGAAGGGGAAGCCATCTCCTGGCACCTGGCCAATCAGTTGAAGAAGTTGAATTCCGATGTTAAGCGCATCGAGTTCAATGAAATTACCAAGACCGCACTGGAACGGGCCATACATGAACCTCGTGAAATCAATCAGGATCTGGTGAACGCACAGCAGGCCCGCCGCATTCTGGATCGTCTGGTAGGTTATAACATTTCTCCGCTGCTCTGGAAAAAAGTCAAGCGGGGGCTATCCGCCGGCCGGGTGCAATCGGTTGCCCTACGACTCATTTGCGAACGGGAAATGCAAATTCAAAACTTTGTGCCCGAAGAATACTGGACGCTGGACGCGCGCCTGGGCCACGGCAAAGCGCAGATCAAAGCGGCATTACATTCCGTTGATGACAAAAAGGCGGACATCAAAACCGAAGAACAGATGAACACGTTACTTGCGGATCTGGAGGATAAATCATACACCATCGGCGCCATTACCAAAAAAGAACGTAAGCGATCACCGACCGCGCCTTACACCACTTCCAAAATGCAGCAGGACGCGGCCAACAAACTGGGTTTCACATCCCAGAAAACCATGATGGTCGCTCAGCAATTATATGAAGGGGTCGAGATAGGCAAACAGGTTACCGGTTTGATCACCTACATGCGTACGGACAGTACGCGCACATCGCCTCAGGCTCTTGAGCAGGTACGAACTTACATCGAGCAGAACATCGGCAAAGAGTACCTCTCCCCGGAAGCGCGTACTTATAAGACTTCCAAGTCGGCTCAGGATGCCCATGAAGCCATTCGACCGACCGATCCTTCTTATGTACCCCAGGAGATTTCAAAGCATCTATCGCGCGATCAGTTACGACTGTACACCATGATATGGCAGAAGTTTATTTCCTCGCAGATGTCGGATGAAATTGCCGATCACACCGCAGTGGACATCAATGCAGGGCGCGCGCGCTTCAGAGCGACCGGTCGCATTGTGAAATTCACCGGCTTCACCGAAGTATTCAACCCGGAAGATAAAAAGAAAAAAGAAAGCAAATTGCCTGATGATCTGGCCGAGGGCATGGAATTGAAACTGCGCAAGCTGGAACCGGAGCAACACTTCACTCAGCCACCGCCCCGTTTCACCGACGCATCCATGGTAAAGACTCTGGAAGAATGCGGTGTAGGTCGCCCGTCTACCTACGCGCCGACCATATCGACTTTGTTAAAACGATTTTACGTGGTTCGTATTCAGCGCGCATTGAAACCGACCGAACTGGGTTTGATGGTGAACGGCATTATGGAAAATCATTTTCCCGACCTGGTGGATACGGACTTTACCGCCACCATGGAAGACAACCTCGATAGGATTGCCAGTTCCGAGTTGCACTGGGTGGATATGCTGCAATCTTTTTATTCGCCTTTCCGGGGAACGTTGGAGGCGGCGGCCGAAAACATTGCCGAAATGAAAAACGCCCTGGATGAACCCACCGATTATGTGTGCGAAAAATGCGGCACCCAGATGGTGAAAAAAATCGGACGCAACGGGTACTTTCTGGCCTGTCCGCGCTTTCCCGATTGCCGCAATGCCAAGCCCATTCCGCTGGGCCCCTGTCCCACCTGTGAAACCGGACACGTTATCCAGCGCGCCACCAAGCGCGGTCGAGCTTTCTATGGCTGCAGTCGTTATCCCGAATGCGATTTTTCCACCTGGGATCGCCCTTCGGGAGAGTTCTGTCCCGAATGCGGCAAATTGCTGTTTGAGAAATCTTCCCGGGAAAAAGGTCGACATACTGCCTGCGCCGGATGCGATTATGAAGGTCCGGCCATTCAAAGCGCATAGATTTATATATGTAATGATATAGGTCCATGTCTTAGAACGGGTAAAATATGAAAGAAGTTCTGTTTACTGCCGATCGACGTCAGGTACCCTGTGTCGATATTGAAACCCTGCGTAAGTTGGATCGACTGGCTACCACGGATTTCGGTTTGAGCACCGCCCAGTTAATGGAAAGTGCGGGCCGTAACGTGACGGGCCTGTTACTGGAATTATGGGCCGCTGAGGGTCGCAATCTGAGAGACACGCAGGTGCTATTCATGATCGGTCCGGGACGTAACGGTGGCAACGGACTGTGCGCCGCCCGCCACCTGGCCAATCGCGGTCTACAGGTATCGTTTCTTTTATCCGCCCCCGATGCCATGACGACCGACTGTTCCGGCCAATTACCGGCATTACGTGCTACGGATGCAATCGAAGTGCGCATGAATTCATTGGCGCACGGTCAACCGGACTTTATAGTGGATGCCCTGCACGGATGTGGTTTACCCGAACCCGATGTGGCACCGGCTACGCAGCTAATTCAATGGTGCAACCATAGCAGCGCTCCGGTTCTTTCATTGGACTTACCGGCCGGATTCAAATCTTCGAATTCCGACGGGGTTTCCAGGCCTGTATCGAATGCCGGTGACGCGGCGCAATCTACCGATTCGGAATTTATTCGGGCGCAGTGGGTGCTGGCCTTAAGTTTGCCGAATATTGCCTTAATGGATGCGCGCATCGGTCGTGTATTCGTCGGCGATGCCGGGATTCCGGAAAAAGTGTATCATCAAGCCGGTGTGGTTACATATGATCCACCGTTCGAATCGCGTTATATTTTGCCGCTGACCTCGGATTGAATCGCGTTACGTTTTTCCGCTGACCTCGGATTGAATCGCGTTACGTTTTTCCGCTGACCGCAGATCGAATCGCGTTACGTTTTTCCACTGACCGCAGATCGAATCGCGTTACGTTTTTCCGCTGACCGCAGATTGAACAGCGTTACGTTTTTCCCCTGACCGCAGATTGAACCACGTTTAGTTCAACCGTTTGCAGCGGATCGATTCGCACATAATCATGTTCCTGACCGCCGAGTTGTGTTCATAATTTTTAACTGAGCCGGCGTACCAATGTAAATACCGATCAGGGATAGCGATGTTTTAGCTCGTCCCAGTCGCGATAGATGCGCGCACCACAATCGCCGGACGGCTCATGCCGGCTGAATGGAATGCCCAGCACATCCCGATATACCCGATCAATCCCGTTCATCCATTCCAGCGCTTCCGATCCGACATACACAATGTGAAAGCGATAAAAGTCCTGCCGCGCCGCGCGTATATAGATTTCCCGGCGCAGTCCGGCGCTGAAAATCAAAAAGCCTTCCCGTAAATTTCGATAACGTCGATTGCGTCCGACCACCGGCGCGTACAGCGGTGCGCCATTGGCCATTTTCCAATTGGCCCAGTGATAGGCCATGGGGTTGTTGAACCAGCGCGGAAAGGATACGGTTCCAAATCCACTTTCGGAACGCATGATACCCACCAGATACAGGGGATGTATATTGTGTATTCGAGTACTTTCCAGAATCAAATCGGTCATGCTTTCCGGAGTGAGGATCGGCTGCCCGTCAATTTGCTGATGAAAGTATATGCTCTCGGAAAAATGATCACGGATATAAGCGATTAATCGACGACGAAAGGCTTCCGAATCCAATGCCATTGTACGTGGAGGCGATTCATTACGCCTTCCCATATTGCATAAACGCAAGAC
>JAGRMX010000013.1 GCA_020441025.1 Leptospiraceae bacterium | reverse complement strand
AGTACACGCGGTAGTAGCCCCTTCATGGCTTCTCGTAATACATACTTTTCGACGCGACCTTTGATGCGCAATTCGGGCGGTACCGTACAGGCCGCCTCCGCCAGATGATGATCCAGAAAAGCCGGCCGGGCTTCCATGGAATTGGCCATATCCACCCGGTCACCTCCCCAGGTCAGGATCTGTCCCTCCAGCATGGTTTTAATCCAAACATATTGGGCCACATCTAACGGATGACGACCGCGCACCGCTTCCGTGTTGATGGATTCGGCGATTGCGGCCCCCGGCGAGTAATCTTTTAATTCGCTGCGTAAACTATCGGCCAGTATACCTGGTACGCGCTGTGCGGATAGTAACCAGGGCTGTAAACAGGATGGGGTGAAGCCCAATGCCGCATCCAGTGCCGGATCATCAAAGGTGGTTTCCGCCAGCATGGCGCCTCGAAATAGTTCGTTACTTTCGTGCAGCATCTTTTCCCATTCCCGACGCTGATCGGCAGGCAGGTGATCCAGACCGTGCAAAAACATATCGCGTCGAAAGGCCGGATAACCGGCAAACAACTCATCCGATCCCTCGCCGGTGACCACTACCTTGTATTCGGCTTTATGTACATGCCGACTCATCAGCAGTTTGGCCACGCCCAGGGTATTGTATATGGTGCGTTCGGTGTGCCAGTGGGTTTCCACAAAGTGATCGTACAGATGATCCGCGCTGAGCATCATGATGTCCTGATCCGCACCCACGCTGCGGGCCATCTGGCGGGCAATGTCGCTTTCATCGTACTCGTCGTTATCGAATCCGATGGTAAAAGCCTTCACCGGTTCCTGGCGTGCTGCGGAGAACAATCCCAGGATGGAACACGAATCGATCCCCCCCGATAGATAACAACCCACCGGAACGTCGGCGATCATCCGCAACTGCACCGCTTCCAGCAGTTTCGCCCGGACCAGTTCAATGTATTCGTTTTCATCGTATTGGGCCGGTCGGTCTTTTTCATACGGAAAGGGCATATCCCAGTAAGCCCGGTCGGTCATGCGAAAGGTACCGCCGCCACGCTCGAAGGTGATGATATGACCGGGGCGAACCTGCTTCACTCCCTCAAACGGCGTGCTGCCGGGAATGATGGTCTGCATGAGTTGGTGGTACACGCCCTGCGAGCTGAAGGCACGGCGCACATCCGGGTGGGCGAACAGTACTTTTATTTCCGATCCGAAAACAATGTTGCGACCGGTGTTTACATAATAGAGCGGCTTGATGCCGAACCGATCGCGCACCAGCATCAGCCGATCTTTCTCGGCGTCGAACAATCCGAAGGCGAATTCGCCGCGCAAATGTTTCAATGTTTCATCGATTCCCTTGCGCGGATAGAGGTGCATGACAATTTCCGAATCGCTTTTAGTGCGAAAGCGCGCACCCCGTGCGGTGAGGTCGGCGCGGATGCGGGAGAAGTCGTAGAATTCTCCGTTGTGAGTCATCATCAACTTATCACCGTCGGATGTGAACGGTTGATTGGCGGATTCGCGCAGGTCATTAATGGAGAGACGCGCGTGGGCGAAACCGACGCCCGGTAGTATGCGGTAACCGTAGCCGTCCGGTCCGCGATGGTGCTGTATGGCGGCCATATGCACCAGTATTTCGGGTTCAATTTTTGAATTTCGGTCGAGGGTAAAATATCCTCCAATTCCACACATGTCATATATCCTGATTTTTAATAGTTGTAAGTTCTTTCATAACGCTTCCATGCGTTTTAAAAGGACTCCTGGGCCTGTTTCGAAACAGGTTTTGATTCCGACGGGATTAAGTAGCCGGATGCAGCGGATTCGCGCTCTCGCGTAGCGCAATGGAGCGTTCCGTTTCCACCATATGTCGGGAAATTTCCGCAATGGCCTGTTCGGTGTTCAAGACCCGCGCATAGCGATCTTTCAGCGTTACGATTGTGAACTCATGCAGTTCCGCCGTTACGGTCGTGCAGGCATCGTCGATGACGGTAACATAAAATCCCAGATCGCAGGCCGAACGTACCGTTGTGGATACACATTCATTCGTGTACACACCGACAACAAATAAAGATGAAATTTCCAGATTGCGTAATATGTATTCCATATTCGTGGCGCTGAATACGCCGCTGGCTGTTTTGTTGACAATAATTTCGTCGCCCCGGGGAGCGATCTCTTCCAGAAATTCCGCTTCTTTAGAACCGGGTCGGGCCAACAATCCCAATCGTTTGTGGCCGGCACTGCGATCACGACCGTCCATGGTTAAAGCCTGTATGCGGGTGTGCAACACCTCCATTCCATTCTGTCGAAAGGCATCCTGCAACCGGCGTACATTGGGAATCACGGTTTCGCGCAGCATGGTGAAATAGTATTCCTGGGCCAACGGCGGTACGCCGCTGGCATAATCGGGAGCGAATACTCCGTAACCCGGTGCCGCGTCGAGGTATTGTAAGTCGATGCACAGCAGAGCGGTGTTGCCGCCCCGGATAGATTCCGCGTGTTCGGGAACATCAATGATGCTCTCGTGATAAGATTTTTTCAGCGGATCGACATTTATGTAATCGTGATTAATATTGTCCATGTCGTCGGCCTTTCGAGAAATATCGACTGCGCCGTGTGAGCGATGCCGAATTCACGATGCCAGAAAACTCCTTTCTTCCTATACAGTCACCACAAATCCACATACATATGGGTTTGAGATGAGCGCGATTCTAATTAGCTTTACAAACCACTGCCGGCGTTACTCCGGCACTTGATTGGTTTTCTGTGAATCGTTGCATGCAGGCAACCCTGAATCACCGCCGGGTAGAGTGTGCAAATAGAATAATTTTATCACTCCGATACTATCCGCTTTGCTTGCGCCTGCTCCGTTCCCACTCGGTCCACCTGCTCCGCATACGCTTGCTCCGCTTAAGTTTGCTCCGCTTACGTTTGCTCCGCTTCCGCCAGACGCAGCAATGTATGCAACGCCAGATTGGCGCCTTTCTCGATATCTTCCCAGTGGGACCATTCCGCCGGGCTATGACTGCGGCCATCTTTGCTGGGAACGAAAATCATACCGGTGGGCGCCAGTTTTGCCATCATTTGCGCATCGTGGGCCGCGCCGCTGGGCATGCGGTGCGCTTTGATGTGGAGATCTTCGGCGGCGCGGGCAATCGTTTCGATAATGTCCGGGGCGCAGGGCACCGGCGTAATTTCACTCAATATATCAAATTCAAACATCAGCTGTCGACGACGGGCAAGGGCGGATAACGTACGACGAAAAGCTTCCGCCAGATCATCCAGCACCGCCGGATCGGTATCACGCACATCCAACGAAAATTCCACCTGACCGGGCACCGTGTTGGCGGAACCGGGAAACAATTCCACGCGACCGATGGTAGCCTTGCTGTCCTTGCTGCCGTGTTCTTCCAGAATGCGCGGGAACTCCCCGGCAAACTCGGCCAGGCCACCCAGGGAATCACGACGCATGTCCATGGGCGTAGTTCCGGCATGATCGGCGGCGCCGATCAATCGCACGGACCATTTGAATAAACCGGTGATAAATTCCACAATGCCCGCTTCCATGCCCATGCGATCCAGCACCGGACCCTGTTCGATGTGCAATTCCAGAAAAGCGTGTACGCTCTGGGGATTGCGCCGGGCCTGTAGAATTTGCATGCCGTCCATGTTGTGTTCCCGCATGGCGTCCATTAACGTTATGCCCTTTAAGTCGCTGGCGGTGTGAATCATATGGGGTGTGATCTCACCGCATATGGCCTGCGATCCGAGCATGCCACCGAAGCGGCCTTCTTCATCGCTGAAAGCCACGAGTTCCATGGGATAGCGCGTGTTGATTTTTTCTTCCTGTACGCGGCGTAAACATTCCAATCCCACCAGCACACCAAGTGCGCCATCCAGATGCCCACCGGCCGGAACCGTATCCAGATGTGATCCGGTCATTACCGCCGGAGCTCCTTCGCGGTGATTCACCCGACCGAAAACGTTGGCGGCTCCATCCAGACGCGCTTCCATGCCGGCCTGCTTCATCTGATGCAGAAGCCACTGACGGGCCTGCATGTCCGCGTCACTGAAGGCCATGCGATAGATACCGCGATCTGCATCCCGGCCTATGTGAGAGAGTTCTTCGATGTCATCCCGCAATCGGGAGAAGTTAATTTTTAAATCGGTCTGTACACTCATGAGTTGTTTCCAGCGGTTTGCCGTCATTCCGGACGGCGATGCATTCTTATGCTTCTTCAGCGGTCGGCTGAGGAGCGTCCAGTACCTGACTGATACGCTCTACCAGCGTGGTTAAGAGAGCCATGCGAATAAAGACGGCTCCGCGTGCCTGGGCAAAATACCAGTTGTGTGCGGTCGTATCCAGGCTGACGTCCAGCTCATCGCCGCGGGCGAGGGGATGTAAAATAATCGCTCCGTCTTTTAAAGGCGATTCGATAGACAGTTTAAGATCGCCCGTTAGAGTTTCATAAGTATCCCCGATCCAGGCAATGGAATTGATATAAACCACGTCCAATTCAGGTAAAACATCTTTTAAACGATCGGCAATGCTGATGTTTAATCCGGCGGCCTCCAGTTCTTCGCGTTGTCCGGCGGAAAAAATTTCCCGGTTCGGATTGATGACCACCAATTCGGCGATGGCATGCCGCACGTTGGCCAGCAATAACAACAGACTGCGTACCGTGCGCATCTTGCCGGGAGTGCCGATGATGCCCACTCGAATGCGTCGATTCTCAGGTAAATCCAGTGAAGTCAGCTCCGGTCGCCATTTGAAAATCGTATAGATGTCCGCCAGGGCTTGCGTGGGATGCTCGTCCACTCCGTTGCCCGCGTTGACCATGGGTATGCGCAGAGATTCCAGCATGTTGTATACGGATGCTTCATTGCTATCCCGCAGAACAATCGCGTCGCCGTAGTTATTGAACATTTCCGCGATGTCCGGCAGACTTTCCCCTTTGGCCATGCCGGTGGTGCCCGCATCGGTAATGGTAATGATGTCGCCGCCCAGTCGATGCCAGGCGCTCTCGAACGAAAAGCGCGTACGTGTGCTGGGCTCGTAGAAGGCGTTGATCATGATTTTGCCGTCCAGCGGTTTGTGAATGAGATGCGGCATGACTTCGAATTCGGCCGCCAATCGGCAGACCTGCGTCATACGATCCAGATTGAACTGACGGGCCGACACAATGTGGTGATTGGCCATTTCCATCAGCGGCTCCGGATTTTCGGCGATAGACTCCAGGAAATTGGCCGGACGTTGAATGCCGGCCACGCCGCTTTTCACTTCAATGGGACGGGTCAAATACGGATGAAGTTTACTGCGATCTACCATATGCGTCCCTTTCGGTAATCAATGTACAAAAACAGCAGCAGGCAGATAGGCGCCAGTGCGCTGATGGATAGAGCAATAAACACTATAATAGAAAAAACTAACTGACTGATGTACATCTTAGGACTCCCCCGGTTCTTCTTCGGCCAGTTGCTCCCAGCGAAATTCATGCGGCCAGATAAAGGTACTGATAACGACAATCAACATGGAAACCGTGGCGCCGATCAAAGCCGCCACGTACCAATCAATCAGATAATAGGCGCTGAGACCGATGCTGCTGCCGAAGAACATTCCGGCCGCGGCGCCATGGCGATTGGTTTTCTTCCAGTACAGACCGGCGGCGATGGGCCAGATGGTACTGGCCACAAACGCGCCGGTTAAATGCAATATCTTGCCGAGCGTATCCAGATTCATTATGCATACCATCCACGTTACGACTCCTAACAGGATTATAGTAAACGAAGATGCCCGACGGCGCGTAGCCTTTGAAGCGGACGGATGCAAATGCTTGTGATAGATATCTTCGACGATTAAATCGGAAGTGGCCGCCAGCAGGCTGTCCAACGAGGAAGCCAGAGCGGAAAACACGATGATGAAAATCAAAATAGCGCCGCCGGTGCCGATCAAATTGGCCGAAACCAGCGGTCCCACCATATCCGAGCGTGGAACATTTAAGTTCAGAGCCGGTGCGGCCAACGCCAGAAAGCCGGCCGCAATGGGGATGGGTGTCCAGAAAATCCCGGAGATTAAATAAGCCTTGAAGCCTACCCCTTTTCCGAATGCAAAGGCTCGACTCCACCAGACATTGGAATGGAAGATTTCCCCCATGCCGAACAACAGATTGTTAAATAGAAACATTATGGCCGCCGGCATCATTAAATTCATCAACTCCGGACGAGTATCCATAATGGATTCATGCATCTCATCAAAACCGATGTTGGCTATAATCAAAAAGCCCAGTACAACCACGCCGGTAATGATGATCAACGTCTGAATAAAGTCCGTGCCGATCACCGCTCGCAGACCGCCCAACAGGGTGTAGATCACGCAGATGGTCAGAATCACGCTCATGCCCAACCAGTAGGGCAGACCGCTCAACGCCTCGATCATCACTCCGCCGGCCATACCCAGGCTGACCAGCCAGCCCATGCTGTAAAAGATGGAAATCAAAAGGAAAATACGCCAGGCCATCGGGCCATAGCGCAGGCGCACAAAATCGCCGGAGGTGAATCCACCCGGCATGATCTCCCGGATGCGGCGGGCCATGGGAGCAAACAGCAACAGGCCCACCGATCCCAGTGAATAGCCGATCATGCCCCAGATGCCCAGTTCATAGGCGAATTGGGGCGCCACCATGGTGGTGCTGGCGGTTACCCAGGTGGCCATGGCGGTGGCGGTCCCCAGGGCCAGTCCTACACGACGACCGGCCAGCATGAACTCCTCCAATTCCGCAGCTTTGCGGCCCCAGTACCAACCCAGAAAGATCCACAACGCGCTGAACGCCAGCAACAGTAGCCCGGCCAGTTCCGGATTCAGTATGGTGTCTTCTATTAAGGTACTCATAATTGCGTGAACTCAAGCGTCGCGCCGATGGGCTTCGATTTTACCTGACCGGCAGTTGTAGTTCACGTACGTGAACTCCGCTCGATGTGCCGGCCGCCCAGGATGATTAAAAGCGCGGTGGATAAAAACACAATGAAGCCCGCTCCCAGAAAGCTGAAGGCGCGCAGGAGAGAATGATGCCGTACTTCGGCCCGTAAAATGGGACCGCATTGATCCGCATCGGCTTCCGTGGGTACCTGATCGGCCGAGAGGTCCGACCGCACCCGGCAAATGCGATAGTAATAGGCCCCGTCCGGTTTGCCCGATATGGTGCTGGCGGTATCGCCGCCATGAAATAGTATCTTGCGAGTGCTGAAATCCGATGAAAGCGATTCTTCCAGAATATAATCCAGCTTTTCTTCGGAGCGGGCCGTTCCCGCGCCACCCCACTCCAGATGAAAGTATCCGGCCCGGGATAAAATGGGTTCCCCTTTATTGATGGTGAGATTGGGGTCCAGATTCGCGTTATTGGTCGAAGAAGTTTCGGCTGCCAGAGCGAAAGTGCTGAACAAACATAGACCGGCGCAGAGAAATAAGCGCCATTGCGATCTGTGCCCGGTCCAATATCCACGCACGGATGTTCGTATCGCTCGGTGAGAGGGACTCTGGTCTATTTGTTGTAATTGATTCATTTCGATTGGTATGTCTTGATCGATTGTACCTTTTATGCGGGTGGATGATCAGCCAGATCGACGGAGTATATTTTTTCCACGGGAACGATTACGATCTTCCCATCGCCATCATTGCCGGTGCGGGCATGTCCACGGATAACATCCACCAGATTGTCCACTAATTCATCGTCCACAATCATGGTCAAAACCGCCAGAGGCGTATAATCGACATCATACTTATTTCCGCGGTAGAGTTCCTGATGTTTTTCGTGGCCGGTTTCCTGAACCTCGTGGATGCTGATGTAACGTACACCGGCTCCCAGCAATGCTTCTCGCACCGCGGTAGAGCGAAACGGTTTAATATATGCTTCAATTTTTTTCATAATGCCTGCGTGCCTCGGCGTAGTGTGATTAAATATGCGACAGTCGGTTCTGGTATCTCCGTGACTCTGATACGTTTGACATATTCATATCGGACTATGCCGCGCGGCGCCTGCCGAATTCCGGAATACACTCGCATAGCAACATTCAAATTCAAATATAAAGCGCCGATGATTGGGGTTCCCGGGAAGTGGCATCCGCGCTTGAATCAACGATTTCAGGAGATGCGTGTGACTGTTATTATTTGATAGATGAACGCGATTGGTAGTTGTAAATATCGTTTCCAGCTTGATACTCCGGACTGAGCTGTCAACAGGATAATCCCTTTTTAAGATGCGCACCTCGTGCTGATGGCCCGTAATTCGCGCTAAAAATATGCAGCGAGTATGCGATCATTACCGGATTTCGACGATAATAATCCATAACTCATCTGACGTATGCACTTACCGGTGCCGGAGTTGAAATGCAGCAATCCACAGACGCGATTATATCAGTTCGAAATTTCAGCGCCGGATATCATGGAGTAACGGTTCTGGAGAATCTAAACTTCGATGTGCATCCCGGAGAAATCTTCATTATTCTGGGGGGCTCGGGTTGCGGTAAGAGTACCCTGCTCAAACATATGATCGGTCTGTATCATCCCTTGAACGGTTCGATTGAAATTCAGGGCAACGACATCGTGCGCGCCGAGGGTCAGGCCCATCTGGATATTCTGAAAAGCTTCGGAGTCATGTACCAACAGAGCGCTCTATTCGGCTCCATGAATATTCTGGAAAATGTGCGTCTGCCACTGGAAGAGTACACCGATTTGCCGCACGAAGCCATGGATATTATCGCCCGGCTGAAACTGAGGCTGGTGGGGCTTTCGGGATTCGCGGCCTATATGCCCGAAGCGCTCAGCGGCGGCATGAAGAAGCGGGCGGCTATTGCCCGGGCCATGGCGCTGGATCCTTCCATCCTGTTTCTTGATGAGCCCTCGGCCGGTCTGGATCCGATAACCTCGGCCGAACTGGACCTGCTGATCAAACATCTATCCCGCAATCTGGGCATCACGTTTGTGATTGTAACGCACGAATTGCCCAGTATCTTCGAAATTGCCGACCGGGTGATTATGCTGGATAAGCGCACCCGGGGAATTATCGCCGAGGGCGATCCCCACGAACTCAAGGAGACCGCCGAGCATCCCTGGGTGCGGCAGTTTTTTCATCGTACGCCTGTATTCGAGGAGTCCTGACCCCGAAAATAATACACAGGCAATCGTCGTATTGATCGCTATTTTGGCCTGCGGGTGAATAATGTGAATCCGTCGCCAATCGGTCGCTGTAAATTACGTCTATCGAATACGATGCGCTTTAAGCGGCCTTCGATCGGCGGATGTAATGAGACTTTCGCTATATTGCGGAGCTTTCGATATTGCCTCGTAGCGTACGCCGGATGTGCCGGTGTGACGGATTGATTATGCGCAGTCGTTCAGGATATTTTAAACTCGGTCTATTTGTTATTTCCGCCTTCATCCTGGGAGTGATCGCTCTATTGGTGCTGGGTCTGGGCCAGATTTTTCAAAAAAATACGTACATTGAAACCTATCTGGATGAGTCGGTGCAGGGACTGGATATCGGGTCGCCGGTGAAGTATCGCGGTGTAAAAGTCGGAGTGGTGAATGAAATCGATTTCGTACGCAATGTTTATGATCTCGATCCCGACAGCGAAGAATTCTTCGAGTATGGCAAATATGTTTATATACGCATCAATCTGCAGCGCGGGTTCGGCTCCAGCAGTGTCACCGGCAATGATGCGGTGCTGGAACAATTAATTGAAGACGGTCTGCGGGTGCGTCTGGCGGCGCAGGGCTTAACCGGTCAGGCATACCTGGAAGTGGATTATCTGCCTCCCGATCGCAATCCGCCTCTGCCGATTACCTGGGAGCCGGATGTGACCTACATACCATCGGCACCCAGTGCTATCAGTCGTTTGAGTTCGGCCGTGGATAATATAGTAGAAAAAATTGATCAAACCGAAGTTACCCAGATTGCCCGGGATCTGGATCGATTGTTGGTGTTGTTGGCCGATAACGTGGAAGCGGCCCGGATTCCGGAACTCACTCGTGAAATGACTCTGACCCTGAGTGAAATTCGCCGGACCAACGCGGAAATTCGTACCGTAGTGGGCAGCCAGGAGTTTCAGAGTTCCCCGCAAAAACTGGATGAATCATTGAGCTCGCTCTCTCGCAGTACGGACCGGCTCGATCGGATGCTGGCCAGCAATGAGGATCAGGTCAGCGAAACCGTGGAAAATCTGCGGTTGGTATCCCAGGACCTAAAAGAACTGACCGAAAACGCAAAACGGTATCCTTCGTATATTTTCTTCGGTGAGCCACCTCGTCCGGCGGGAGCGGGGGAATGAATCGCAGCATAGCCCGTTACGGGTTTCTGCTGGTTTTACTGCCGGCATTGATTGGATTGCATTTCGGTTGCTTTGAAATCTCCAGGGAAACCCCCATCAAGCGCAGCTTTGCCATTCAGCTAAACAATCCGACACCGCATTCCGAGGAATTGTTCAGCGGAGTCTTGAAAGTACGTCGATTCCGCGTGGCCACGCGCTATAACCAACAGGGATTGATCTATCAGCGCAGTGATGTGTCTTTTGAATCGGATTTTTATAATGAGTGGCTGACCGGTCCGGCGGAAAATTTGACTCAGGAGAGCCGCCTGTGGTTGGATCGCCGGAAAACATTCGTTCGGACGGTGGAACTATCCAGCCAGGTGCGGGGCGAGTTTGTGCTCGAGGCGCAGGTAAATCGACTGTATGCCGACCTGCGGGGAACTCCGCAGGCCGTTCTGGAAATTCAGTTCTTTTTGCTGGATCGCGATTCGGTGGTATTGCTGGATCGCACTTATGTACGTGAACTCCAGCTACCGAACGATGAACCCGCCAGCATTGTGCAGGGGCTGACCAGGGGCCTGCAAGAAATCCTGATGGACCTGGATGCGGACCTGAGCGAACACCGGGCCGAAATCCGGCCTCCGGAGACGGAATCGCAAAACGGGAATTCTGATTGATTCCTGGCTTTTCCGTGCTGGAATGCGCACTGCGAATCAGGGGAGTTCACGTACTATGCGCCGCGTGCACATCCTGATCCGCGATGTGGGGAGTGATTTAACGCGCTCCATCGGGTCGCCGGGATAGCGACCTGTGATAGTATGGAATCCGGCATCATCTATGTGAACTATTATACCGTGGGCACGGCCATTGTGCTGTGTATCTGCGCTCTGATCACTTATTTTGCCACCACTCTGCCGGAACGCAGTCGGGCTTCGCTGCACATCGCATTTGGATTCGGATATATGGGTGGCATGGGCGCGGCCTACATGCTGTCGGCCATGATTTACGATCCCACGGCCGCCTTTCATCGCTGGATCACCGTAGGATTCGTGCTGCCGGCCGCCACTCACTGTACCCAGATTTTTCTGCATTTCCCCAACACCACTCGACCGCGTCTGGCCCGGGGGCTTTTGATCGGCCAGTACATTATGGCAATCCTGGTAAGCGGCTATTTCATGTACCAGACTTTGCAGGTGCCCCGAATCTTCCACTTCGACGGAGACTACTGGGATTTTGCGGCCGATGATCTCAGTAAAAATGTGGCCTACGTGATTCTGGCTTATCTGGCCGTGATGCTGGGTGCCGGCATCTGGCGCATGATTGTTACCCCCGGCCGTCGTCTGGCTCTGGGCTTGATTCTGGGAGCACTGCTGACCATCTCCGTGTTGCCGTCGATTGCCAACGCTCTCTCCCGCGACGGCGCCCTCGATCGTACGCTGTACGTGATTCTCTGGGATGTGATGGTGGTGACCGGCGGCTTCTTTCTGGTGATCGTTTACATAAACTTCTCCAATGAGCGCAGCCATTTCATGGTTAAGATTGCCGGTGTCAGTCTGGTTACGCTGTTACTGGTATTGCAGGGCGTCAGTTATTACACATTGATGGAACTCGAGAAAGCTTATGATGAAGTGCAGCGTCAGAAAAGCGCGCGATTGGCGGGCAGTCTGAATATAAATCCCGAGTATTTACCGTCGGAGCTGGCGTATCTGGCGGAATATAGAACCAATCCTAACCCGGCCAGTTATGGATTGCAATCGGACTTTATGTACGTAGCAAGTGAGGAGCACCGGGCGTTGTTGTCCGCCTACCGTCAGGAAGTTTTGAACGCCTTACAGTGGTATCGTCTGGCCAACGTGGACCCCCGCGGTGGCGCCGGTGACTTCTCCCGACGGGTAGAGCGGGCTTTGTTGAGCGCGCCCTACTATTTCGAAGGCTATCGGCGCATGTTATTAGAGAGTGCGCGATCGGCGGCCGAGAGCGGTGACCACGCAGGCGGGTTATCCGCCGAAGCGGAGTTCATCGATCCTCGCTCACAGTTGTTTCGATTGATTGAAGATCGCGAGAGCACCATTCGCTATCGATATCATAAAATTCGCAAACTGCCCGACGTGGAATTTCGCGCTCAATTGACTCAATTTCTGGAATCGGGCACCGGCCAGAATCGCGGATTCATTCCGTTTCGCACCGCCATTCAGGATCATCTATTGCGTTCCGATTCGGAAGAAGCCGAACTAAAAAAAGAAGTTTTATTATTTCTTACTCCAATGAAAGCGCCGGGCACGCGCATGTTTCGTGTGGCGGATGGCACGGCCGTGACGGAAAGCGCCGATCGGTTAAACGGCGAGCGGCACTATGTGGCGTATCTGTATATCGATCCCATTACCAATCGCATTTACGAAGCCGGATACCACTACATTCACTACCGGCGCTTCATTCATCCGGCCGCGTTGAAATTATTAATGGTTCTGCTGGCCATATTGCTGATTGTTTTATTCGGATTTCGATTTTTCTTCGGCCGCGCGCTGGTGAATCCGCTGCGGGCTCTATTGAGCGGCGTGCGTGAAGTCAATAACGGCGATTTTTCCGTGCAGGTTCCCGTACAGGTAGAGGATGAAATCGGTTATCTGACCCGTTCCTTTAACGGGATGGTGCGATCGATACGCGCGGCGCAGCATAAGCTGAAAGAATATGCCGAAACGCTGGAAGAAAAAGTGCGCGATCGTACCGCCGAATTAAAAAAGTCTCTGGATGAAGTCCAACGCTTAAAACAACAGCAAGATGGGGATTATTTTTTAACTTCGTTATTAATAAAGCCCCTGGGTTCCAACCTGGTTAAGAGTCCCTACGTGCATGTGGACTTTCTGGTAAAACAGAAAAAGAGTTTTGAGTTTCGCAATCGACATGAGGAGATCGGCGGCGATCTGTGCATGGCCAACCAGATTACGCTACAGGGTCGTCGTTATGCGGTCTTTTTAAACGCGGATGCCATGGGTAAATCCATGCAGGGCGCGGGTGGCGCGCTGGTGCTGGGATCGGTTTTTGAGAGCATGATCACCCGCACCCAACTGGCGGAGGAAGAACACGACATCACTCCCGAGCGCTGGTTGAAGAACGCATTTCTGGAATTGCATAAGACATTTGAAAGTTTCAACGGCAGTATGCTTGTGTCGGTAGTTTTCGGCCTGGTGGATGAAATTGCCGGCGTTATGTATTTCATGAATGCCGAACATCCCTTTACCGTATTGTATCGCGATCATCAATCCCGTTTTCTGGAAGAGGAGCTCATGTTCCGCAAGCTCGGAACGCAGGGACTGGAAGGCAATCTGTATGTCGAAGTGGTTTCGCTGCGTCCCGGAGATGTGGTAGTAATCGGATCGGACGGTCGCGATGATTTGCTGGTGGGGCTGGGTCCCAACGGTGAGCGGCTGATCAACGAGGATGAGCAGCGCTTTTTGATGATTGTGGCCGAATCCAACGGGGACCTGGGTCGCATGTATGATCTGCTGGAAGCCAGTGGCGAGTTTACCGACGATCTTTCGTTGATGCGCATCGCGTACGACGGGCCGGGTTGTCTGACCACTACGGTTCGTTCGGGGCCGGTGGCGGAACTGATTGAACGCGCGCATGCGGCCCGGGACG
Source organism: Leptospiraceae bacterium (assembly GCA_020441025.1). GTDB lineage: Bacteria > Spirochaetota > Leptospiria > Leptospirales > Leptonemataceae > JAGRMX01. The sequence goes on along the minus strand of JAGRMX010000013.1, from coordinate 7,582 downwards.
CCGGCGACTACGATCGGGCGTTGGCGTTGCTGTACGGAGCGGACGGCGGTCCTGGTGATACCGTAGTGTTTCGAGATGACGGCCATCATGACGAGAGTGTGGCGCTTTCACGCGAAAAAGCACTGCTGTACATGATGACCGAACAGTATCGTCAGGCTTTGATCTATGCCAACAGTTATCTGGAAGCCTGTCCGGCGGATACGGAAGCCCTGCGCTGGGCCGCGACCTGTTACTATATGCTTGATGATCACACAAACCTGGTAAGAATCAGCGAACGTATTCGTATCCGGCGCCCGGAAGACTTCGAAAATTTGCTGCATTTGACCGAAGCGTATGTGTCGCTGGGGCAGGGCCAACGTGCCCGGCAGATCTACGAGCAAGCCCGCATGGCCGCACCGGGTGACGAGCGTCTGGATCGTCTGAAAATCCGACTGGGCAGACAATAAGCGCTTCCCGTTCGCCGATAATAGATACCGGTGTCACCAGAAAAGGTGCACGATAACCGGCTTTTTGCGGGTATTGATTGACATCTTCTGAAAGTTCGGCAGGTATATGCACGCTATGCAATTATTTCAGCATTACTATCTTAACTATTTCGCGCTCTCATCGGGCATCGTGGCCGCCTACGTGGCATTCGTGGCCTTTCTGTTATGGTCGATTGAAAACAAAAGCCGATCGGCCACCTGGCTGGCCATTTTCTTCTCGCTGATGGTGTTCTTTTATACGCCATATTTTTTTCCATCCGCGTTTTTTGAATCGGCCTTCGCCTTTCACCGCTGGTTCACGGTTATATTCGTGTTATTGGCCGGGTCGGCCGCCATCGTTTTCTTTTTGCATTTTCCACGCCGTACTCATCCGCGACTGACGATCGGCATCACTGCCATTTATTTCTCGGTAGCCGTATTGTGGGGCGTCTATTTCGCCATTGAAACTTTCAGCGCACCCCGGGTGTACAAATTTGCCGGTCACTACTGGGATTTCGACGCCGATGCCATCAGTCATAAAACCGGACTGTTAATTTTATTTTATCTGTTCTCCGTATATATAGTCGGTTTCTGGCGGGCCATTATCATCAAGTCGCACCGCTGGGCAATCCTGGGAATGACTCTGGCCTTCTTGCTGGCCACGCTGGTGCCCGGAATTACCAACGTGCTTTCCCGTGACGGCGCTCTGGACCGGGGCACCCACCAGACCATGATTTCCCTGACGGTGATTACCGGCTTTTTCATTTTGTTGATCATTTATATCAACACGACTCACGACCACACCACGTTCATGGCCAAACTGGTGGCCATCAGTCTGGCTACATTCATGTTGATTCTGACGCCCATTTCTTTATTTACCCTGCTGGATAAAGAAGCGGCCTATGATCAGATTCATCGACGCGAGAGCCAGTTGGTGCTGGATAAACAGCTGGCGGGCCGCGCTGCGGACGAAGAATCGCCCGACTTACGCTACATAGTCCGCTATAATTTTAAGAACGACGATCACAACGTAACCTATCGCAACAATGACGATGTTCAATTGCATTTTAATGAAATGCGTACCGAGCATCGCAACGCGTATGTGCGCGCTCGTATTCTGGCACTGCCGTCCGGACTGAGCATGGTGGAGTTCGAAGAACAACTTCAGCGTATTATCGAAGACGCGCATCGCGAATTCGCGGGCTACGGCCGCGCTCTGTTGGCCATCAATCGCGATTTACCGCCCGATACTCGCGATCGGGCCGCCGCTACGCTGGCGGTTATCGATGAGCATTACCGGGAAGTGCTTACCGATTTTAATAAAATCCACAAAATTCCCGACGACGGCTTTCGCGAAGGAGTCCGGAAATATATATCCGGTAACCTCGAAAGCGAAGAAGCTTTTATGCATCCTTTCGCGCAGGTAATCGCGCAGCACTTAGAGGTTTCCGGAGCGGAAGGCGCCGAATTGAAGGAACAGGTCACCGAGTATCTGCGTTCCATGAAGCCGCTGGGCGATCGCCATTTTCGGCAACCGGCACCGACCGGTAATCGCAATATCGATTACAGTCGCGATCGGTACATCGGTTTCATCCGCGCCGATCTGGAAAACAACAGCGTCATAGAGGTAGGTTTCTCGTATCTGGAGTATCGCTCTTTTATTCATCAGGCCGCGGTTAAATTGGGCTGGATTGTGATAGCCATTTTAATCATCGTACTGGCGGGCTTTCGCGTTTTCTTTTACGGCGCTCTGGTCTCTCCGCTGGAGAAGTTGTTGTCCGGTGTGAAGCGCGTGAACGAGGGCGACCTGCAGGTGGAAGTGCCCATTAAAGTGGAGGATGAAATCGGTTTTCTTTCACGCTCCTTTAACGGAATGGTATCTTCCATTCGGGCCGCTCAGAAAAAGCTACAGGATTACGCCGACAACCTGGAGGATAAGGTCAAGGAACGCACGCGCGAGTTGAAACAAACCCTGGATCAGGTGCAGGCACTTAAAACTCAGCAGGACGGCGATTATTTTCTGACCGCCATGTTGCAACGACCGCTGGGCTCCAATCACTTTGACGGTAAAAATCTGGACGTGAAGTTTCTGGTACACCAGAAAAAGAAATTCGAGTTTCGCAATCGTAAAGATGAAATTGGCGGCGACCTGTGCAGCGCTCATCGTCTGGAATTGATGGGCCGTTCGTACCTGGTGTTCATGAACGCGGATGCCATGGGCAAATCCATCCAGGGTGCCGGCGGTGCGCTGGTACTGGGCGCGGTGTTCGAGTCGATCATCACTCGAACGCGCCTTTCTTCCGCCGCACAGCGTCAGCATCCGGAACGCTGGTTGAAGAACGCCTTTATTGAACTGCATAAAATCTTCGAGAGTTTCGACGGCAGTATGCTCATCTCGGTGGTATTCGGTCTGGTAGAAGAAGACACGGGCATGGTCTACTACATCAACGCCGAGCATCCCTCCAGCGTATTGTATCGCAACGGAAAGGCCAGCTTTCTGGATGACGACATGCTGTTCCGCAAACTGGGCACGCAGGGCGTGGGCAATACGGTTTTTGTACAGATGCTGCAAATGCAACCGGGCGATATTTTTATATGCGGTTCGGACGGCCGGGACGATTTACTGCTCGGTCATACGGAAGCCGGAGACCGTATCATCAATGAAGATGAAACCCAGTTCCTGATTGTCGTTGAAGAAGCCAATGGCAATCCCGATCGTATTTTTGAATTATTAAAAACCAACGGAGAGATTACCGACGACCTCTCGCTGCTGCACGTGCAGTACACCGGCCCGGGCATCCCGGTGCTGACCCAGGACCAGCCGGTTTACAATGTTGTGCGCACCGCCAGGCAACAGGCCCGACAGGGAAACTGGAATGAAGCCCTGCATACGCTGGAGACTCTCTCGGGCGGTGAGCAGATCCATCCGGCGGTGGAGAAGGAACTGGCCCAGATCTTATTCAAGCTTAAAGATTATTCGCGCGGCATTGTATTCGCGCGCAATTATGTGGATCGGGTTCCGTCCGACACGGATATGGTCTATCTGACCAGCTTTCTGTACAAAAAACAACGCGATCTGGAATCGGCGGCGGATTATGCCGAACGCGTTCGATTGCGCACGCCCGACAATGTTTTGAATCTCATTCACCTGGCGGATATTTACCTGCATCTGGGCAATCCGCGTCGGGCGGGTAAGATGCTGGAACGTGCTCTGGAACTGGAACCGGGTAATGATCGGGCCTTAAAGCTACAGAGTATGCTGCGCGAGCAAACTTCCGCGGGAGTTTAGAGCGTCAGGCGCAAGTCGGGCACCTTCCCGGGGGATACTTATTCAATCGATAATACACCCCATTGAGTAAAAACATTCGGGTGTATGATTATTGACATCCCGCTTCAGGGCGTTTGTTAGAAAGTATTGATAATGTGGGACGCGTTCATTGACACGCAACCGCCCCGGCAGCATTTATTTTTATAAACGCGTAGCTCAGCGGTGGAATCGTCTCGTGTAATCCATTTGCATCGGCGGTACGATTGATTCCGTTCAGCGGCGGTAACACGTTTCCATTGGTTCGCAAAACCGTTCCGTTCAGTTGAACTTCGGTGCCCAGTACATCGGGAGCGCTCAGCAAGAACAACTCATAAGCGCCGGTATATCGATTGCGCAGTTCCGCCGCAGCCGTGTGACTCAGGTTGATGGCCAGAATGGTAATCGCTCCGGCCGGGCCGGACTTCGCGCAATGGGCATATACGCGCAGCTTTTTATATTTGTTTTCAGGCGAATCGTTTGTATCCTTGTTTGCTCCGTCGGTTCGATTGGTTTCTCCTGCAATTTCTGCCAGGGCTGAGTCAGCCGATTCGTTCGACGGTGTGGCGGCGGTTGTGTCGACGTGTAACGCGCGGGTGCCCATCAATCGTTTCCAGAGCACCGTGTTCCAGTAATCGGTACGCGGATACAACTCCGCATCGGCAATCATGCCGTAGGTCATTCCGGAAAGGGTCTGGCGTACCACTACATCATGACCGTTACGCGCCAGCAGTCCCAATTGATCCAGCCACCACAATCCGCTGATATATCGATCCGACACGCCCGGTTCACCGCCATATTGCGCGTTGCCCGATTCACCCAGCCATAATTCCGTATCGGGTGCGAACGCGGCCTGGAGTTGTCTGAGGCGATTGGTCCAGAAGAGGGCTTCATCCAGGTTTTCCGGATGCAACAGACGACCGGGCGAAGCACGCCGGGAAGCGAACAATCCCCGACGGGACTGCTGAGGGTAATAGTGCCAGCCGACAATGTCGGTTAAATCTCCGGCTTCACGCAGATAGGTCGGCATGAAACTGAAAGCGAAGCTGAGCGGTTCGCCCAGCACGGGCCAGAAAGCGGACGATTGGCCCGCTACGCGCGCTTCTGAATCGAACTCCCGAACGATTTCCCGGGCCTTGATCAAATCATTTCGATACTGCTGGGCGCTGATCTGCCTGGCGGGGCCATATAAATAGAAGAAGATATTCAATTCATTGCCCAGTTCCCATATGTCCACCGGGTAGCGCTGTTCCGTGGTATAGCGAATGAGTTCACGCGCATTATCTCCCCGCCAGGCGCCGGATGCGTCGCGAGCGGAAGGACCGGCATTCATCGTAAACATGACCCGTAACCGGTTTCGGCGGGCGAATGCGTTGAGCCGATCCCATTGTCGGCGAGTCATTATGGAATGATAGGGCGATTCGGCTTCCGGTTCCAGGCGTTCGTCGTTGGAACTCAAGTCATAGAACAGCTTGTCCGATTCGGAACCACCGATACGCAAATAAGCGGGACGGAGTTCACGTACCAGTGCGTCCAGGCGGGGGCGATCGAAATCAAATACCGGCGCATGTACATTTCCGGAACCGAGTTCCAGTTGATCCGCTTCCGGTGCCCACCATTTCCCGCCCGTTACCTGGGAGAGATCCAGTGCAAAGGAAACATATTCGGGCGCGGTTTCATGGGCAATGTTCTGCGTATCGACGCGAGCATTTACCGCGTAAACCGGTTCGACGGCCTGCGCCGGGCCCGCGGAAAGGTACGGTCCCGGGTCGGATTGACCGCGCATCAATTCGGCAAAGGAACCGCTGGCACCCTCCGTGAGCAATGAAATCAGCATTAAAAAGCAAAATGTGAGGCCCAACAGCCCATACAGAATCCGGCGCAGAATTTTCATCGGGATCGCTCCATGTTGTTTGCTTTAATTTTAATCGAAGGGCGGCAATCCGGGCACCGGTGCTGCTGCGGAAGAAATGCCCGGCGCATCGTTAAGCATGCAATTTGAATCACGCGTATGCCGACCACTGATCATGACTTACGCCGGGTCTGTCAACGGTGAATCGTGGGCGAAATTCGCTTTGCACTCCGGCTACCATTATGAATGTGGGTTGTGCTCGCGCATCGTATTATTCCGTGCCTGGATGTCAAGAATGGCCGGGTGGTCAAAGGCGTGAACTTCGTCGACCTGCGCGACGCCGGCGATCCGGTAGACAACGCGCGATTCTATGCCGAGAACGGCGCTGACGAGTTGTGTTTTCTGGATATCACCGCCAGTTCCGATCGACGTGAAATCGTCGCGCAGTTGGTCGAACATGTTGCCGATGAAATCTTCATTCCTTTTACCGTGGGTGGCGGTATCCGCACGGTGGATGACATGTATCGCATCCTGCACGCGGGTGCCGATAAGGTGTCGTTGAACACCGCCGCCTTTGAAAACCCGACGGTATTGACGGAAGGTGCCCGTCGATTCGGCTCCCAGTGTATTGTGTGCGCCATCGATGCGCGCCGGGTAAAGAGCGCAGAGAATTTGCCCTTTGAATTCGAGGTATATCTACATGGGGGACGAACACCCACCGGTCGCGATGCGGTCGCCTGGGCCCGGGAAGCCGCCGAACGGGGAGCCGGAGAAATTCTACTCACCAGTATGGATCGGGACGGTACCAATATTGGTTTTGATATAGAACTGACCCGTGCCGTACGCTCGGTAGTTTCGATTCCGGTGATCGCGTCGGGTGGAGCGGGGCATCCCGATCATCTGGTGGAGGCGATTGAATTGGCCGGCGCGGATGCGGTACTGGCCGCTTCCATTTTTCATTTCAGGGAGTACAGTATTCCGGAAGTCAAAGCCGCCATGCAGCGCCGCGGAATTCCGGTCCGACCGATCCATTCGCGCCTTAATTGAATCGAGCCGGGTGGAGACCGGCTGCTGAATGGCAATGACCGGTTTTAGCTCTCATTCGAATTGGATTTGTATGGTCGGCATCGGACTGATTGTATTTATAATGAGGTATCTATGAATTTGCATTTTCTGGCCGAACTGGAATCGCTTTTAATGGAAAGACGGGATACGCTGCCGCAAAATTCGTACACCGCCAATCTGTTTAAGAGCGGTCGCGATCGTATTCTGAAAAAAATCGGCGAAGAGGCCGGTGAAGTAATCATCGCGGCCAAGAATGAGGATCGAACCGAATTGATCCATGAAGCGGCGGACTTGCTATTCCATTTACAGGTGTTGCTGGTAAATGAAGATATATCCCTGAGTGCGGTTATCACCGAACTGGAACGCAGACATCGATAGAATGCGACCTTTCGCGTTGCTCGCCCGGTCGGCCCCGACCGTCCCCGGAGAATTTGGTTGCCCGCATCGTCGAATCTTCAAAACTGGCCCGGGTTTCGCAATCGATCCTTGAACGCCCGCCGCGTTTGAATGATGGATTGACGAAGCGTAAAACCGGAATCCTTACGGATCATACAACTGGAGTGATTTTATGACTCATCCACACGAAGCGCTGTTCCCCGGCGAAAAAGAATTTCCCGCCATTTCATCCTGCGAACACTTCGCCGGAAATGAAAAGATGATTGGAAAGGCACTGGGCCTGCAGGCCGAGAAAGGCCCTGTATTTGATATTACTCAGGATTGCGAAGACGGTGCGCCGCAGGGTCAGGAAAAAGAACACGCCGAAATGATTGTACGGCTGACCAATTCGGAAGCCAACAAGTTCAATATGGCCGGCGCGCGGGTGCATGACTACACCAATAAATGGTGGAAACAGGATGTCGAAATTCTGGTAAAGGGCGCCGGTGAGCGATTGGCGTA
>JAGRMX010000139.1 GCA_020441025.1 Leptospiraceae bacterium | reverse complement strand
ACGGGGCGCCCGCGCGCCCGCCGATTTCCGATCGGGTTCAGAATTCGAGCGTCATTGTGGTCGGTCAACTTTCCGATGTGGAAACACAGCCATTCAGTGAAGTCAGCCGTGCGGTGAGCATGACGGTAACCGTAAGTGAGCGCCTGAAAGGCGACGCCCCCGACCAATTTCATCTGGGATTTCTGGTCTTTCCTGAAACTTTCGAAAATCATATGCGCGAGCCTGTGAACAGTGGCACGTACATATTATTTCTGAATCGTAAGACGGTACAAAATGATGCGGGCCAGAGCGGAACGGCGATTGTGTTGTATGAGCCGCGGGCCTTCGCCTTTCTGGAATACAACGAAAGCAATTTAAGTGAAGTACAACTTTATTTGAATTAAGAGCTTATATTTTATAGATGCGTTCTAAGATTCACGTCGCCGGTATCATCCGGCGTTGGGTCAAAAAGGATAAATCGATTCAACCAAAGCACGGAATCAAATTCGACATAAGAAAATATACAGGCCACTCCGCCTGTAACGTAGCCTTACAGGAGAAAGACGATGACTCTGAAAAAAAGATTACTGGGAGCCGGTATCACCCTGCTGGGCGCCATCGCGCTGCTGGTTTCCGTACCGGTATTCACTCAGGATCAATTCGATCCGACCGCGGTTCAACCCCGGGGATGTGATCCCGCACAGTTTAACTGCGGATACAATCCGGTGTCTCAGGAACGCTTCGCGGCAATTCCACCGGATGATGCCACCAAAATTCGCCACCGAGGACTACCCTCCAGCGCGGATTTAAGTTCTAAATTTCCACCGGTAGGCAACCAGGGACAACAGGGCAGCTGTGTGGCGTGGTCGACCGGTTATGCCTTGAAATCCTATCATGAAAAAGTCGAGCGCAACTGGGCCTTCGATTCACCGGTCAGCGGCGGACAGGGCAATCGTGTATTTTCTCCGGCCTATATTTACAATCAAATCAATGGCGGACGCGACGGTGGTTCCTATATCCACGACGCGCTGGGTTTAATGGTAAACCAGGGTGCCAGTCCCTGGGCTTATATGCCGTACACTTCCAGCAACTATACCCGGCAGCCTTCCTCGCAGGCCCGTAATGAAGCCAAAAAGTATCGCGCTTCCAATTATCGTTCGGTAGGCGGGCAGGATGTGAATGCCATCAAGTCGCTATTATCCCAGGGGCATCCTATCGCGTTCGGCATGTCGGTAGATGACGGCTTTTATAACTTAAAAAACCAGGTGTACGATCGCAACAGCGGCACGAACTACGGCGGTCATGCCATGACTCTGGTGGGTTACGATGATAATAAGCGTTCCCCGCGCGGAGAACGCGGCGCTTTTAAGATTATCAATTCCTGGGGCACCAGTTGGGGTGACAACGGCTACGGCTGGATTTCGTACAATCAATGGATTCGGCAAAACCCGCAGGCGTATGTACTCTATGATCGAACCGATTCCGTACAGGAAGAAGAAACCGAACCGGATGTTCCGGTGCAGGAAGAAGATGAAGGCGGGTTGCAGCCACCGGCGGAAGTAACCGCGTCAAAAGGTACATACGCCGACAAAGTTAAAGTCAGTTGGTCCGGCGTCAGTGGCGCCGTAGCGTACGCGGTAATGCGCGCGGAACCTTCGAATCAGAATGATTTTCAGTTCGCGGCCTATGCCTACTCCACCAGTTACGACGATGCGTCCGTACAACAGGGTGTGGCCTATCGGTACCTGATCATCGCCATCAATCAGCAGGGCTACTCTGATCCCCAGAACTCACCCGTAGCGGAAGGTTATGCCGGCAGTGGCGGCAACACCAATACGGCCCCCGGCCAGGTGGTGGGCCTCAGTGGTCAGGTGAAAGCCGTGGGTGGCGGCGGAGCCGTACAATTATCCTGGAGCGAAGTGGGCGGAGCCCAGAGCTACCAGGTAGTGCGCTATGATTCCCGTCGAGAGCAGTGGGTACCGCTGGGAACGGCCCGTACAACCGAGCATACCGATCGCAATCCACCTCGCGACCAGGAGATTTATTACTCGGTGCGCGCAATAAACAATGCCGGTCAGGGTGAATGGGCCAATCCAATCGCCGTGGCCATGGGCGGTACTACCACGGCACCGGGCATTCCTTCGGGCCTGCGTGCGACGGAAGGCGTCTATCGCAATCGCATTGAAGTCAGCTGGGACGCGGTACCCGGCGCGACGAAATACTACATCTTCCGGTACGACTATGACGACGAGGAATGGTACGGTCCGGCGGAATCGAATACCAACAGCTTCACCGACGACGATTCCAGTGTGGCCAGTGGCGCATACTACGCCTATACGGTAGCGGCCGGTAACAGCGCGGGCGAAAGTGAATTCGCCGACCCGGTAGTGGGGCGCGCCAATCCCAACGCTCAACGCGGACAGGAACTGGGCCCGCCGCAGAATGTTTCCGGACAGATCAACGGCACGGCGCGCACCATTACAATCAAGTGGGACGCGGTGCAGGGCGCTACCGAGTACTACATCTTCCGGAAAGAGCGCGAAGATGACGAAGATGAATACGAATTTGTGGAAAGCACCGGCACCAATACGACTTTCACCGGCCCCATTCCGGGAGAAGCGGGTGAATTGTATTTCTATGTGGTGCGAGCCAAATCCCAATTCGGGGGCGAATCGGATAACTCAAAAGCCGTCCCCGCATTTGTGAATAAAGAACGCTCGGTTGTACGCCATCGCTTCTTGCCCGGCCAGGGATTTGATCGCTTCGAAGGCAGTTGGTCCGGCAACTTCTGGGATGGAAAATCGGCGCCGCGCACGGTCCAGGTAAATCTATCCAACAGCGGCGCCAGCTTTACCGCCGTGGTGAAAGTAGGCGATCGATCTAAAACATTCACGGGTGAGTATGCCGCCAACAGCAGCGTACTGGAAGGACGCGGTTTCCGCCTGACATTGAATTCGGATGTGGATGGGTCCGCCAGTCTGCGGGTGAGCGATACATCCCTTGCGGGACAGGAACTGGTCAATCAAGGCCTGACGAAAGATTGATCCGGGTTGATATTCGAACTGACAGGTCGCCGCCCGGCGGCCTGTCAGATTTATCGTCCGGTTAATTGCTATTAACTTAGAATTACTCTTAAAACCGCTTCCGTGCGGTTTTGAGATGAGTTCTTAATATGGAAAAGATAAAGCGACCTGGACTCGCCGATTAATAAACAAATTTAACCAATCTCAAAAAATGCCCGGCAATTTGTGGACCGAGCTATGGGCTTCCGTTCGTGGCGGAGTCACTCGCATCGGCCGGCTGTTGATCCAATCGTTCGACCATTTTTCCGTTCTCATAGCGACCCTTAATTACGCTACCGTCCGGTTTGGTTAAAACGCCCTCACCCTCGAAGCGTCCATCGCTGAAGCCGCCTTCATAAGTCGAGCCGGAGGTAAAGGTATATCGACCCTGGCCTTCAAAGCGACCGTCAGCAAAATCGCCCACATACCCGGCACCGTCGGCCGTTTTTAATTCACCTTTGCCGTGGTATTTGCCCGCGCGCCATCCGCCGGTATATTCCAGCTTATCCGGCTCCACGTACGTGCCCTGCCCGGCAAATTGATTCCCGGCGAATCCTCCGCGATATGTGCGACCGTCGGCGTAGCGCAATTCGCCCTGCCCCTGCATGCGTCCGTTTTGAAAATCACCGGTATAAACGCTGCCGTTCTGCCAGGTGTAAGTGCCTTTGCCGTGCAGGCGATTATTATGAAAAGCACCGCGATAGCTTCCACCCTGCGCATACTGTAGAAATCCCTGGCCGTCATAACGACCGTCCCGGAACCGGCCTTCAAATTTACCCCCGCCGGCAAAACGGACGGTTGCGGTTCCGTTCAGGCGACCATTCCGAAATTGTCCGACTATCCGATCCCCACGTCGATTGCGCAATTCGCCCCGGCCGTGAAAACGCCCGGTATGAAACTGACCGTCATAGTAGACCGTGCGAGACCATTCCAATCGACCGCGTCCATGCATGCGCCCATCCTGCCATTGGCCTACGTAACGCACTCCACCGGGCCAGATACGCTCGGCCCGACCGGTCATACGCCCCTGTTGAAACTCGCCCCGATACAATCCGTTATTGCGCAATTGCAACTCACCCTGGCCGTGAAAAACGCCGTCGGACCATTGACCGCTGTAGCGTTGTAGAACCGGATGATTGAAGACAAACACACCTTCGCCGGTTACGCAATCGCCTTCAACGCAACCGCTTTCCGGTACGTTTTGATTTTCGCGCTCCTGAGCGGGTAGCGGCGCCGCCACCAGGCAGGCCAGGATTAAGAACGCGGTCCAATTGAGCTTAAATGACATCATAAGATCCGTACTGATTTCAGGTACGCCAATACGTGTCTGTGGTCGAATTCCACGTCCAGAGGTTTTTATCTTCCCGTGTCCCGGTGCGAAAGTAAACCGGCGCGGACGAGGCCGCTGCGGAAGTTTTTTTCGGCGTGAGGGCCGCCTCCCGCTCCGAGCGATCTGCTTTCGCCCCGGTTTTCTGATTTACTTCAGAGCAATGGCGCTTATTTTGTGAGTCATGGCAAAAATCAAACCGGTTAAGAAAACCACATTTCTGGAAGCGGTCGCTGCGGCGATTCAGCATGAGAAAAACATATTCGATTTTTACCTCCGCAACGCGGAGGACCTGCCGGAAGGCCCGGTAAAACAACTCTTCTACCAGTTGGCCGAGGACGTAGAAGACCATATTGAAATGATTAAGAATCTGTATTCGGAAGTGGAAGGCGGTCAGGCACTGCCCAACTTGAAAATGCTTTCGGCCGTGCACAAATTTCATTCCACATCTTTAAGCATTCTGATGCGCCGCCTGGATCGTATTACCGAAAAAACCGCCGCCGGTAACGAAATTGAGACGGTCGCTCTGGCTACCCGTCAGCTGGAAGACACCGCCGATTTCTATAAAAAAGTCGCCGGAAAATTCGAAGATCCCAATATACGCGGACTTTTCCATCAACTGGGATCTTTTCAGGAAGAGAATCGGCTGCTGCTGGAATCGTACTCCGCAATTCACACTCAGGGAACACCGGCCAGTCAGCCCAGCGCATACTGGGAAGAAGATTTGAATCCCTGATACAATCCACATTTCACTTGCCCGGATACCGGGAGTGAAAAAATCGTATTTGTAGCCCCGCGGCGGACCGCTGAAAAGTCTGATTGCGAAAGCAGTCTACACAATCACCCCGGTGAGGGTGATTGCGGTCCGCGCCTACGCGGGATAAGCGCACCAATCAATTCATACGATCGTAGCCGACCGGTCATCGAACAGGAATGCCGTTCGAGCTAAATTTAGAGAGCAAGTATTATGGTAAACATAGCAGCATTCCGAGCCTTACGTCCCGCTGAAAACGTCGCCGCGCGATTGGTCAGCGTGCCGTACGATGTTATCGAACGGGATGAAGCCCGTCAAATGGCGGCGGACAATCCCGTTTCTTATTTGCGCATCATCCGTTCGGACCTGGAGTTTGCCGATTCCCAGGATCCGTACGCACCGGCGGTTTATGAGAAAGCCGCCGCGAATTTACGCGCCTTTGAAGATCAGGGCTGGCTGGTGCGCGAACCGGAACCCTGTTTGTACATCTATCGATTGAACTGGCGCGACCAGGTACAGACCGGACTGGTGGCAGGCTCCTCGGTGCGGGATTATGAAAATGATGTTATCAAAAAACATGAGTTTACCCGTCCGGAAAAAGAACGCGATCGAACGGTTCACATCGATACTCTGGGCGCCAACACCGGACCGGTATTTCTATTGTATCGTTCTTCGGAAAATCCGGACATCGCACGCAGTATGAACTCATTTGCGGATCAAAATGATCCTCTCTATGATCTTTCCTTTGAGGATGGCGTACGTCATCGCGTGTATCGAGTTCCGGCGGGCGAGTTACAAAACCAGTTGTTGCGATCTTTCTCCGCTTTACGGGCGACTTATATCGCCGACGGGCACCATCGAGCGGCGTCCGCCGTTTCTAACGGTAAAAAAAGGCGGGCTCAAATTTCCGATGATCAGGCGGCCTTCAACTACTTCCTGAGCGTAATTTTTCCCGATGAAGAGCTGAGTATTCTGCCGTACAATCGCGTTGTACGCGATTTAAATGGCCGAACACCGGCCGGGTTGTTGGAAAATATCAAATCCCGTTTTACGCTCCAACCCGGCAAGCTGGACGACCCCGGCAACTTCGATTGCAACATGTTTCTGGACGGACAATGGTATCATCTGCACGCACCGGAGAATTTATACGATTCCTCCGATGAAATCGGTTCGCTGGCCGTATCCATCATTCAGAAACACATCCTCCAACCCGAACTGGCCATCGACGATCCGCGCACTTCGGATCGCATCGCTTTTGTCGGCGGTATCAAAGGCGACGCGGAACTGGAACGGCTGGTAAACAGCGGCAAGTTCGCCGTGGCATTTTCCATGCCGCCGGTACAACCGGAACAACTGGTCCGGGTGGCCGATGCCGGCAAAGTCATGCCGCCCAAGTCTACCTGGTTTGAACCCAAACTGCGTTCCGGTTTTTTTGTGCACCTGCTGGATCGCTGAAGTGTTCTTACAAAAGCACCGAAACTGTGCCTGTTTAACAACGCGGCTTAACTCGCGGCTGAGCGGATGGCTCCTTTTCGGTGCCTTCCGTTCTACCAATCCGGTTCATTGCAATGGAACCATGCCGATGCAGCGCAACTGATTCGAATTCCGGTCGATTCTTTTCCAATATAAGCATTGGTGCAGAATAAAAATGATCTTTTCCCGTTTCCAAATGCCGGCTTCGATTGCATCCGGCGCTTTTAGGCCTATCGATTGCGCCCGCTCTATGTGAATTCGATGAGAAATCACCGTTCGGATTCCAAATTTAATCAATATTCCATCCGCTTAATTCACCTGGCACGTTTCCTGCTACTAATCCTGCATTGACGGATCCGGCGCAGGCCCATGGAAAGAAATCCCGGCAATCATCCAGAACCGCCCCTGGCGCTCTAAGATGAAATCTGGAAAACCGACCGTGTTGATGATCCGCAACCAGAGGTAAAACTAATGAAAAAACTGGGACTATTCGTACTGGTTCTGGTCATTGCGGGCGCAACCGAATTGAGCGCCAATGACTATGTGATTTTCGTGCATGGTCGCTCCGGTTCCAATCATTGCGGAACGGGAACATCCGATGTAAATAACTACTGGGGAAGCGCTAAAAACATCAGCACATCCCTCACTCGCTACTATGTCGGATATGATGGCACTTCCGATCCTCGTTCCTGGGGTTCCTGTCGAGCGCAGTCCAATCTGTATTCAGTTCTGGAAGCGCGCTGTACCGGCTCCAACTGGTGCAAGCTTATCTGTCATAGCGCCGGTTGCTATGCTACCGAGTATTTTCTGGATAAATCCTCAAAAAGCTATAACATTGACTGGGTGATGGCTTCTTCCAGCGCTGCCGGCGGTTCCGAACTGGCCAATCTGGCCTTCTGGGAATCCAACAGCATGGTGGACGCGCTTAAAACCGGCAATGCCCGCGGTTCCTACAATCACAATGACACCAAAGGCGTGGGTATCTGGGCGTTGGCCGGATACAAAGGCGTGTGGTATGACTCCTGGTATCTGCCCGGTGAAGACGACGGCGCCGTATCTTTTCACAGCACATGCGGTTCCAGCTCAACCGGCAGCTACAATGTCTGCAACATGGCCAAATACTCGTATCACTACATCTGGTCCGGATCGACCAACAATAACAATAACTACAGCTCTTCCAAGCAGGGCTACTATCGCACACACGTGGGTGATAACAGCAGCAGCATCAATGATGCTACCCGTCTGGAATGGAACGACTGCCGTTCGTACGGTTGGGGATGTAACTGACGGTTACTTCCTATCAGAAAACACAACTTTATAATAGCTGAAAGCTGTCTATAATTGAATAGCCTCCGCATTTGCGGAGGCTTTTTTCGTTCCTGCCATGACTCAATTCATGATATAGAAACTTATCTCATTCGTTTTCGCGAATCCCCGGGGATTGTCGATCCGAATTGCATTGAATAAAATTGTCCTTACTTGCGAACGGCACTCCGTCGAATTATAGGCCGGGTGGATAAGTATATTCCAGATAGTA
>JAGRMX010000138.1 GCA_020441025.1 Leptospiraceae bacterium | reverse complement strand
CTGATTCAATCGTCGCGCACTCAAACCAGGGCGCTCTTACAACAGGTGCAACAAACAACGCAATGACCAGGCTCTGATTGTAATGAACTCAAATCGATTATATACGTAGCGCAGATCATCAAAGCCGGATCACCTCGAGCGGGCCGCATTTCTGAATCGACGATTATCGCTCATTTTTTCGCGTTCAACTCTTATTGTATCATGCGGAGGCGCAATCGAATGGGCAGATGATCGGAATAACCACGATTCTTTTCCAATCGATCGCGACTGCCGTAATTCCAGGGCTCGCCGTAACGAATCAAGCGACCATCGTACGTATAAATAGAGCAATCGCGCAGGCTCAAACCGCGCTCATCCAGCACACCGGGGGCCAGAATAATCTGATCCAATAATTGCCATTGATTTTGATAACGATAGGTACCCCGCCCCGGGTCCGTCGCCGCCAGACAATTGTACAGCGGCAGGACATCGATATGATTTAAAGCGACCGCGTTGCGCACCGCCCGGCGGTCGTCGATCGCTCTTAATTCATCTCGAATACTGCGATTGGTCGGCTCATCGTTGAAATCGCCCAACAGCACGATCTCCGCCGCCGGATTCTCCTGTAAGATGGAGTTCACGCGCTCACGCAATCCCCTGGCGTCGGCCACACGCTGCGGTTCGGTTTCCATTCGACCACCCCGGCGCGATTTCCAGTGATTGATCAGCACATGCAATGCGGTATCGGAAGCAGTACGTGAACTCCGGTACGTGAACTCCAGTTCCAGGATTTCGCGGGCGTCACTTCGGAATAAATGCGCGGTAGTGCGACCTGGCGCCGGAAAGGCCAGGGCCCCCACCCGAATGCGCGTATCCCTGCGGCCGACCGCCGGTTTCAATAAAGGCATGCCGGGTTGCAGTTCACGCAGACGCTCGGCCAGATCCACCAGCACCCGTTCGTTCTCAAGCTCGGCAAAAGCCAGAATGACGGCGTCGTGCTTCGTCACCGGCGAACTCCCGGAATCGTTTTTCAAAGCAGCCAGAATCACCCGGGCCAGATGATCCAGTTTACGATGGTAATGGGCACTGTCCCACCAATCGGCCCATTCATCATCGTACGCACCGGGGTCATCGTTATCATCAAACAGGTTCTCCACATTCCAGAAAAGCACATGCACATTATTTATACCGGAGAGAGCCTCGCCGTTCGCACTATCTTCGATAGTCGACGTCGAACGGGAGTCCGTATGCGGGCTCTCGTTTCGGTCGGCATCCGTCACGCCACCGGTATGGAATTCACAACCGGAGAATCCGATCAGGAGCAAAAAAAGGCACAGGCCGGCCAACCCGATCGTCTGATGAGGCAGGGTTGACGGAACATGTTGCCGTAGCCTGTTTCGGGAACGCACCGGGTATGACATACCGCTAAAAGAATCCCATTGCCAACCGGCGCAAGCATAAGAAAACTGGCCGGGATGGCGGACGAAGTGAACAACGAAAAACCGGGACCATTCTGGAAAGCGCGTAACATAATCATCAGTTACGTGATTGGCGTTTTATTGATGGTCTCGGTCAACGTGATCGGACATCTATGGTTGCGATCTACGACCGTACCACCGGGCGAACAGGCGGTGGAAGCCATCAAACAGGAATTGCAAAAACGCCGGCAACCCTGATCAAACTATGCTTTCGCCACTGCATCCGCAATTTCGCATCGGAATTCTGGGCGGCGGCCAGTTGGGGCGCATGCTGCTCTCACCGGCCATGCGATTCAATTTGAACCTGGCCGTGCTCGACCCGGACCCGGCGGCTCCCTGTGCGGACTTCACGCCTGACTTTCACTGCGGTGAACTTACCGAATATGATACGGTCATCGCCTTCGGTCGCGACTGCGATCTGATTACAATCGAAATAGAAAACGTTAGTACGGAAGCTCTGTTCGCCCTGCGCAACGGCGATTTCAGTGGACCGGACAATCATCCGCGCCTGGTGCGACCGTCACCCGAAATCATCCAGATGATTCAGGACAAACTTACCCAGAAGGAGTTCCTCATCCGGGAAGGTCTGCCGACCGCCGAGTTTGTGGCCATCGAAACTCAGGCCGATTTGCCCCGACATTTTCAGATGTTTCCGGCCGTACAAAAGCTGCGGCGTAGCGGTTATGATGGCCGCGGAGTGCAGGTGCTGGACTCGCCCGATGATGATCGCGCTTTTGACGCGCCTTCAATTCTGGAACGTAAAATTGATTTTGAGAAAGAAATCGCGTTGATTGTTTCGCGCAATCCATCCGGTCAGATCGTAACTTTTCCGGTTGTCGAGATGGAATTCCATCCCGAAGCGAACCTGGTTGAATATCTGTTCTCACCGGCGAATCTTTCGGAAGCGCTTATCCGCAAAGTGCAGGAAGTGGCCGCCCACATAGCCGAAACTCTTCAACTGGAAGGCTTACTGGCCATTGAAATGTTCGTCCACGGCACGGATATATTGATCAACGAAATGGCGCCCCGTCCGCACAATAGCGGCCACCATACCATCGAAGCCTGCCTGTGTTCGCAATATGAACAACTCTGGCGGGCCGTGCTGGATCTGCCTCCTGGAGATACGACTTTGCAATCGCCGGCGGTGATGGTGAATCTGCTGGGCGCTCCCGGACAGACCGGCCCAACCTGTTATGATTCCCCCGAACTGAAAAATCTGCTGTCCAATCCGGGCGTGCATTTGCATTTATACGGTAAAAAAATCACGCGCCCTTATCGCAAAATGGGCCACATCACCATACTGCACGCACAACTGGAGAGCGCCCGACAACTGGCGCGTTCCATCCGCCGGAACATAAGTATCAACGCCTACTCGGAAGAATCGGAATGAATACAGACAACCCGCCAATCGTCGCCATCATCATGGGCAGCAACTCGGATCTAAAAGTCATGTCCGCCGCCGCGGAAGTTCTGGAAGATTTTCAAGTTCCAATTGAAATCAGTGTCGTCTCCGCCCATCGCACACCGGATCGTATGGTGCAGTACGCCCGCTCCGCCGCCGACCGGGGCATCGGCATCATCATTGCCGGTGCCGGTGGAGCGGCGCATCTACCCGGGATGGTGGCGGCCATGACGCCGTTGCCGGTCATCGGAGTGCCGGTTAAATCATCCAACTCTCTGGATGGGTGGGATTCGATTCTTTCAATATTACAGATGCCCGCCGGTGTACCGGTGGCGACGGTCGCGTTAAATCAGGCGCGCAATGCGGGACTGTTGGCGGTACGCATGCTGGCAGTCGCCAATCCGACGATGCGCGAACGCATGCAAACTTTTCTTACGGAACAATGCCAACGCGTGGAAAATATTGCCGCCGAAATGAGCAGACGCGGCTGGCGCGAATTCCTGTAAGCACGATTCGAGCGGGATGAATTTTAATTCTATCCGTGGCGCTTGAATTCCCAGCGACTTTTCAAATAAGCCAGATAATCGTGCACGTATTGCACTGCTCGGGGGTTATTGGCGCGAATAGTCAGTACGATAGCCCGATCGCGTTCATTGACCGTATACTGTAGCGCGTCGCCGACCGATACCATGTTGGCATATTCCGGAGATTGCTTCATACCCGGCAGCGTGGTCATAGCAAAATCGCCCCGCTGGAAGCGACGCGATAGAATCTCCAGATCCTGACGGTAATTTTTTAGCGTGGTATCGGCCCCATCGGACATATCCTCGGGTAACGCGTAAACGATCTCCCCGCCGGTCGGTTGCGTAACAAACTCCCGGGAATGCAACAGCTCTTCATCCCGCTCGCGCATTTGCTCCTGCAAGTAGGGTACATACAGATACAATGCAACCGCGCATACCAGAGTGATACCGGTCGCTATCACGGCGTATTTTAATTCCAGAATTGCTTTCTCACGAGGGGTGCTGGGATCCATATGCTGATTCGTTATCCGTAAAGTTGTTACGCGGTTTGATAGGCCCGCTGCTACTTTCTTCCGGTGGACGCGCGTCTGATCGACCGGTCGATAGCAGTCACGGTTCTAATCACCGGTGAACAGTCGCACTGTCATCATTTTTTCCGCAGTATGCGGCAAAATCCGAAAGGGCGGAATTGAAGCGAGCGGCCTGAGACGGTGCCGGGCTTAAAAAGGGATTGGCTAAGTTGCGGGCCGAATCCTGTGGATCGGTCGGAGCATGCCGAACTATCTGCCACCATTGTTGGTAGCGCAGAACAGCCGGGCAGCCCTCGTCATACTCGCCATCAATCACCTGGGCCGCGCCGGTCAGGTAATCCAGTCTGCGCTGCCAATATGCATCACATTCTGCGCAGTCGGTCGGATTAGGCGGATTCAACAGGCTTCCGGCCGCGATCTGTCGCTCCCATTCTGCGGATTGATGTACGCGCACATCCGCCGGGAAAACCAAAGCAATCAAAAGGCGCGTGAGTTCACGTACCAATTCAGCGCGATTTTGACGGGCCGCTTCCGAATCTCCATCAAGACTTACGTAGGCAATCCGCTCATCGGAACCCGGATCGGCCGGTAGCGCAAGATCCTGCAACGAAAGATAGGCGCCGCTGCGCTCCATACCCGATCGTTCGGGTGCATCCACAATATTCCACAGCACCAGTCCCCGACTGGAAACATACGGCGGCTTTTGGATATGGTCACCAAAAACCACCGCGTTGGTAAAAATCAGATCATAGCGCACCTGCTCCTGGAAATAGGAGCGCCAGACATGATCGCTGGCGCAGAGCTTGTCCTCCAGTACGGGTGCCTCATCCGGAAACCGGAGCGAGTGCCACAATTGGAGATTCTGTCGATATGAATCCCTGTCGGCTGCCCGGGATAACGCCGCATCCAGTTTGCGCTGATTCACGGCCTCCCGGCCCGGTCCCAATTCCAGCACCGGCCCCACCGGATCGGTACGGGCATCCATAAAATGCTTATCTCGAATGGCCTGCTGCATTAAAAAGACGGAATTCATGGGTTGATCCAGAATCCAGTTGATACGAACACCGGGCAGGTTGCGCTCCAGACGATCCGCAGCGGCTTGCAATGCCTGTTCAATGATTGCCGGAGCAATGGGTGGCAGATCGGCATCATTCAGAATACCGACGTTCAGAGTCCAGACCAGCTGATTAGCTTCCCGGGAGACTCCATGTAGGGGCAGGCGATAGGACGGCCCGCAGTGTGCGGCGGCCAATATAAGCAGCCACAGCAATAAGCCCCCAACCCGGGCCCAACCGTGGCAACTCGGCAATGTGCGCCATTTGGACCGTATGGGCCCGATTGCCCCCGGCCCACAGTCAATACCGGAGGCATTCTTCGGCATACACGATCGCTCAGTGATCGTTGCGGGTTCCTCCCCGGGCTTCCGCTGTTTGCTGATGACTGCCGGCTCGATAGTGATCTATCACTTTAACAAGATGTTTAAAAGATTTTACCAAGCAGGGTTTGCATGTATTCTTCTGGTACAGAATGACATCCGTAGCACCGCAAACCCGACATTGACTCGTTACTTCTTCCAGTGGTTCCCCTTCCGCCATTAACGCCAATCCTCTTTGTTCCCTGGTTTTGCTGCGTATGATCCGATCTTCGTGTCCGGGCGCAGGTTGCACAAAATTTACAGCTCGAACTCCAAAAGCAACGTTGGCAGATTCAGTAGAATGAATGCTATTTTGCGTTAAAATGCCCGTTGCTTCCGGGTTGGAACCGGCGACCGATGTATTGTCTGTATTTGCTGCCATCATGTTATTTCTTTTTTATTTTATGCCGGTTCTGAACTGGTGCAATCCCCATACCTGTATCTCATCCGATGGTTCCTGTTGCGACTCAACTGAGAATGATTTCCAGGCCGGGCCTGCAATACTATCATTCTCTCTCGTCCCGCGTCTTTTTTTAAAGAACCGAACAAGTCGGATGAGGCTTACGCCCGTATTTTTCAAATGGAAATCCAAAAAAGTGCTCGAATCTTTTCCACACGGGTGGATAAATTATGTAGCCTGCCCGTGAACCGGATTGAGCACTCAATCGGAGAAAGCGAAGGAATCTGTTAACGGGTTTGCCGTCAAAACAAAAAAGTGACAAATACATTTGAATTCTCGAATACGGAAATTTTTTTTCCACGAACCCTGCGCCGGGTGTGAACAACTCGGACCGGCAGCTTTCCTCCCGTATTAAAAAGTTCAATGCACCTAATTTGGGCATATATAAAAAACATCGATTTTTCGCGGTTTTTTTGCATAAAAACAAAGATGCAAAAATAGGCCGCCTCTCAAAAATGTTTCGCAGGTAAAAATGATACACATCCGGAATTCAATATGTCACTGAAACGCACTCCTTTAAATGAAATACATCGTCAAAGTGGCGGCCGCATGGTCCCTTTCGCCGGCTGGGAAATGCCCGTACAGTATACGTCTATTATTGAAGAACACAACAGCGTGCGCAATAGCGCCGGATTGTTCGATGTTTCGCACATGGGTGAGCTGATTGTAAGTGGTACGGACGCTACTGCGTTTCTGGATAAAATGTGCTGCAACCGAATTCAGGATATAAATGCGGGCAAAGTACAATACAACGCCGTGATGAATGAACAGGGCGGTATTGTAGATGACATCACTATATATAAAATCTCCGATACGGAATATTTTGTAGTATCCAACGCTTCTAATTACGAGTCGGTGTTCGCACATTTCAATCGGTACCGAGCAGGCGCTGTAGAATGCGTAAACGAGAGTGATCGCTGGCATCAAATCGCCATTCAGGGGCCGGAAGCAGAGTCGATCTTACAGGCCGCCACCGGGCTGGATACGAATGATATAGCATACTATGCTTTTGATGATCGCTCTGTTAATGGAAAAAACTATCGCATCAGTCGAACGGGTTACACGGGCGAAGATGGTTTTGAAATTTATACCGATGTGCCTACCGGAATCCAACTCTGGCAGGATTTGTTGCGCACAGGCGAATCGCGGTTGCTTCCGGCCGGACTGGGCGCACGTGATTCCCTGCGACTCGAAGCCGGGTATCCACTGTATGGCCATGAATTGAATGCGGAGTGGACTCCGGTGCAGAGCGGCATCGGTTGGATTGCCAAAGAGAAAGAGCAACCCTATCTGGGTTACGAGCAGGTCATGCGACACAAGCAAGACGGTGCGCCCGGGCGCGTGGTCGGCTTCAAGCAGCAACCGGGCGGGCTGCCGCGAGACGAATATCCGGTACTGAATACCGCCGGAGAGACTATCGCGCGGGTGCTATCCGGGGGACACTCCCCCTCATTGAAGCAGGGCATTGGAACTGTCTATCTGCCGATGGAATTGGCCCAAACCGGCACCGAAATTCGCATTCAAATCCGGGATCGGCAAATTCCCGCCCATGTTCATCGAGGACCGTTCGTCAAAGGTGGCGCCGGTAAAAAGTGATTCCGATGGGAAGACTGCGCGTCCATCCGGATGATTGAACTGAATGCGCCTATATATGGATGGAACTATGATTTACACAGAAATGCGGGCTTATTTTATGGATGTGTTTACAC
The DNA here is from genome assembly GCA_020441025.1 of Leptospiraceae bacterium. Taxonomy (GTDB): domain Bacteria; phylum Spirochaetota; class Leptospiria; order Leptospirales; family Leptonemataceae; genus JAGRMX01. The sequence goes on along the minus strand of JAGRMX010000138.1, from coordinate 673 downwards.
CAAACGCAACAAATTGAAGTAAACGGTGCTCGTTTCCATCGGATGGAGAGTTTATGTCATATAATATACCTGAAAACTGTCGTTTTACTGAAAAACATGAATGGGCCCGTGAAGAGAACGGCGTCTTGCTCGTGGGCATTACGGATTATGCCCAGAGCTCACTGGGAGACATCGTGTATGTGGATGTCAAGGATGAGGGCACGGATCTGAGCGCCGGCGATAGTTTTGGCGCAATTGAATCGGTTAAGGCGGCAGAAGATCTGTACGCACCCGTGAGTGGAACGATTACAGAGATTAATACAGCCCTGAAGGATGCGCCCGAAAGCATCAATAAGGACGCAAATTCGGCCTGGCTCGTCAAATTGAAGGACTACAATGCCGATGAATTCAATAGCCTGATGGATGCCGCCGCGTACCGGGAATTGGTGGCGTCGCTGGATACCTGATTTATCCGCTCAGACAGGAATAGTACTTTACAGATAAAAATATGTCTTACTCAATTTAATGCTTTCGAGGCTCAGCTATGCAATGGGAAAGAGTACTGCGTGATGCCGTGCACGACCAGGAAATCAGAGAATTACATCTTCGCCATGTGCCGGTCCTGAAGACCTGCGAGAACTGGAATGATGTAAAAGAAATTGGAACGATCAATCATCGGACCAAGTACGCCCAT
>JAGRMX010000137.1 GCA_020441025.1 Leptospiraceae bacterium | reverse complement strand
ATTGCTGAGTCGATTTCTTTCCGGTATGCACGTTCAAATCAACGCGCCCGAACCGGAATTACGTCGGCAGATTCTGGAAACACGTGCGGCTGAAGTGAACCTAGAAATACCCGAATCGGTAAAACAGGAACTGACCACCCGGATAACCGGAAGCATGCGTGAACTGGAAGCGGCGGTAAACCGACTGTACTTTCTGGATCAACGTGGCGTCCGAATAACCGATTTTACATCGACGCCGGAAATGATGCTCGAACACTTTCGAGACCTGTTTCCAGCCGCGGACAATCGTCATCTGCCCATGGATCTTATTATAGAAGTTATCTGCCAGAAATTCAAAGTCACCCGGGAGCAAATTCTGAGCAATTCTCGCAAAGCGGAATTTACCCTGCCACGTCATGTGGGAATGTATCTGGGTATCCAGCACAGTAATTTGAATAAATCAGCCATTGCCCGCTATTTTCGCAAAGGGGATCATACCACCGTTCTAAACGCGGAACGAAATATGATGCGCCGGATCGAAAAAGAGCCCGGCTTCAGCCAGCTCCTGGATGATATCGTGAATGATGTGCGGAAACTATGTGTATAACTTGCCGGATTTCGTGAAAAGCATTGTGATGCGTACGAAAAATCGGTGTGTACGCCTGAATAATCCCGAATGTCGACGGAAAAAATCACCGGATAGTCTCTCTTGCAGGTGAGGTCAGGTGGATCGGAATCGGAATTCTTTCCGATCGGTGACAACTGTCGGCATTTTATTTTCACATAGAGCGGACCCATAAATTGTAGCCTGAGACGCCCTGGGGCGGAATAACAGTTTTTTTCACTTATCCACATATCCAGAAACAACAGTACAGAACAAAGATATATATAGTACTGACAGTAACCGCACAGAGGAAATACAGAGGAGTCATATGAAATTCAGCGCCGATAGACAGACATTTCATAAAGTTGTATCAATTGTAGATAGTATTATCCCCGCGAGAGAGATTCGTTCCATTATCTCCAACATACTGATCGAGGCGGAAGGCGATCGAGTAGTTCTCACCGCCACCGATCTGGAAATCGGTATTAAAACATTTCTAAACGTGGACAGTGTCGAACAAAAAGGCAAAATCACATTGCCGGCCAAAAAGCTCAGCCAGGCTATACGTGAATTCCGGGGAAATAAAATTGAGTTTCACTCCAATGAAGACGATCGCATTGTCATTCGTGATCCATCCGGAGTCAGTGGTGCGCGTATAACTTTGATGGGCACACCCAGCGACGAATATCCGATCATTCCTACTCTGGATGAAAGCAAGTATTCGGAATTTCCCATCAATCATGTACAAGAAATGATTCGTAAGACCAGCTACTCTATGGCGGAAGAGGATGCCCGCTACGTATTCAACGGTCTCTACATTATCAATGAGGATAAAAAAGTATCCGTAGTGGCGACGGACGGAAGACGTCTTTCTCGAATTACACGCGAGTTTCCCGAATCACTGCCATTTAAAGACGGAATCATTCTACCGAATAAAGCCGTACGCGAAATGCTGAAGGTTCTGGATTCCGGTGAAGAAGGTCGCATCGCCTTTGAAAGCAAAGATCGACGCGTTTATTTTCGACTGGGTAATGTAGATTTAATCACCAAGCTCATAGACGGACAGTATCCGGACTACGAACAGGTAATACCGGGCAAGCTGGAACAAAAAATCGTAGTGGATAGAACCGCATTGGAAAACTCGCTGCGCCAGGTGGCCGTTATGGCGGCGGAGCCGTCCAGACAGGTGCGTGTAACTTTCGGTTCGAATCAACTGACCATCTCCGCGGCCACTCCCGATGTGGGTGAAGCGCAGGATACTGTGCCCACCGATTACAATGGAGATGATGTGACCATTGCGTTTAATTCGAACTATTTGCTGGATGTGTTAAAGGTTCTCAATATTGAACGGGTTTCGATTGGATTCTCATCATCCAGCGCGCCGGTTGTGCTATTGGATCCCGATGATAATGAATTCATAGCCGTTATCATGCCCATGAAAATGTAATACGTGCATTGAGATAGTGCAAACGTGAATCTTCTTTCTCTGCAGCTACGCGATTTTCGCACGTACGCAAATCTGAATTTACGTTTTCCGGCACGACTGACGTTTTTAACCGGACCAAACGCCAACGGAAAAACCAACATACTGGAAGCGGTCGGTATACTCTCCCTGGGTAAATCATTTCGGGGAGCTACGGATGCCGATATGGCGCATGCCAATGAAGGTCACTATTACATCTCCGGCAGCTTTGAGAAACAGAACCGGATGTACGATCTTTCCGTGGGCGTAGAACTCAGCGGCAGCAAGATTAAACGCAAAATTTCGTTGAATGATAAAACACTTTCCAGTCGGCAGCAGTTGATCGGCCGGTTGGTAACGGTAATCATGAGTCCGACGGATATTTTGATTTCCGATGGAGGGCCGGCGCATAGACGTCGTTTCCTGGATATGGTTTTAAGTTACCAGAATCCGGAATACCTGAACAATCTGATTACATATAACAGAGCATTACGTCAGCGCAACGCGCTCTTAAAAAAAATCAAATCCCAGAAAGCCAGACTGGCGGACCTGGACGTGTGGACGGCGCCGCTTGCGGATTATGCTCACAAAATCACCAGAGCTCGATTGCAGTTTGCAACCGATTTTGATCAAATATTCGCCGAATCCCTCGAGCGTATTTCCGGTGGCCGGGATCGATTGATCATGCGGCTGGCGCTGTCGGCCGGACTGGAAGCGGAAAATCCGGCCGCCGCCATTCAAAAATATGTTTCTCGGGACCTGGCTCTGGGCTATACTACGGTGGGTCCGCATAGACAGAATTTGATGTTTGAAAAAAACGACGCGGACATTACTCGATTCGGCAGTCAGGGACAAAAACGCAGCCTCGTGTTGGCCTTGCGCATCGCGCAATTTTCTTACTTGCAAAAAACCTTAAAACTGGCTCCCATTCTATTGATTGATGACGTCATTCGTGAATTGGACGGCGGACGTCGGGGAGCTTTCGTTCAGCTCTTACGCGAGTGTGGCCAGGCTATTTTTACCACACCCGACCTGGACGGATTGATGATTTCCGATGAACGTATCCGATCCGACATGGCCGTCTATGAAGTCGATCAACCCGGTTCGGTGAATACTTCCGTTCCGATTTGAGGTGGAACATGCATTTCCATTCACCCGATTCCCGTCGCAAAATCGTCGGAGAGATAAAAAATCAATTGATAGATGCAATTTTTCCGGCCGCCGATGATTTGCCGCAGCTGGCACTGGCGCGCATTCAGGCCGCCTGGCCGCAAATTGCGGGTACTCTTTATCGTCACAGCCAACCTCTGCGAATCCAGGGCAATCGATTGATCGTGCGTATAGAAAAAGACGTGTACGCACAGGATTTCTTACTGCTCAAAGCCGATATATTAAAACGGCTGAGCAATCTGAATATTGGTTCGGCCAGGTTAACTCAACTGCGCGTGGAAAAAGGGCGATTGGATTGGAAACCGGATTCGCGATCGACCGGTAATCCCGATGACCGTGAAGTTAAAGCCGATCGGGTTTCCGCGGAAAAACGCCCCCCGGAAGAAATGGATGCCGGTATGCGCGAGTTGTTGGATGGTTTGAGGCAAATCAAGTGACGACCGTACTTTCCATAGCAGGTTTTGCGATAGCAATAGTCATATTCTTGAATCTTTTGCACGCGAAAGATACCATCAAAGAAGCCACTCAATCCGACGAAGAAAAAGCGGCGCAGGAGGAACGCCGGGCGGAGGCGCGACGCGTCTTGAAAACCGCCTCTTCCAGGCGCATGTGTCCGGTCTGTCGCACCGGTCTCACCCGCGAAGAGTATCTGATCTGCGCCATGGATGAGAATCGGGGCATCAATTCAAAACGCCAGGTCCATATTTTTGGATGTCCGCATTGTTTCACTACGGACGGCGTGAATTTAAACAAATACGAAATCGTTAAGGACTTCTAAGAATGCGCCAGATTTGCCGGACAAATTGGATCTGGTCGCTGGTATTTCTGATTTTTGCGTCCTGTTCATCGGCATCGGTCCGGGAACCCGAAGTTATACCGGCGGTCGATCCCCTGTGTACCCGCAATGTGGAAAGCGCCGTTCTGGAACTGCAGCGTGGAATCAACATGTTGCGCAACAGTCGCAACAATCAGGGCATAATAACGGATCGAGACTTATCCGACGTCGCGCACAATCACGTGTTGACTCTGGCCGCATCGGGGTCCATCGGGCATATGGACAACGTCGGGCACACTCCCATTGAACGTCTGGAACAATCGGGACTGCGCAGAAGATTTGTGGCTGAAAATGTCGCTCGATTTGAAGATACCGCTTATCCCGGTCGCACCGTCTTGCGCTATTGGTGGGAGCGAAACCAGGAAGGGGAAAACATGATTCATTCCCGTTATCGCCGTATGGGAGCGGCCTTCGCCGCCCGAGACGGATTTTGTTACGCTGTTCTGATTCTCACCGATTGATTCATCGGCATGGCTGAAAAAAGAAGCAAGCCTGATATCAGGCTTGCAATACGGCTTCCTGGAAAACACGCGCGCGATGCCCATTGGTGATTTCACCATTGGCAATCTGTTCCAGGCCATCCTGGATCTGTTCCAGAGTATTGATTTTCTGACGCACGATTTCCATCTTACGGTTGGCGAGGCTACGGGCATCCGTATCCCCGTATTCATCCGAATCCTGAAGGTTCAGGAATTCCTGCACATCATTCAAACTGAAGCCCAGATCCCGGGCGTTCTGGATGAATCGAATTCGGGTTAAATCTTCCGTATTGTACTGTCGAAATCCCATTCCATCCGGTCGAGGCGGGACTCTTAGCAGCTTGCGGCGTTGGTAGTAGCGAACGGTTTCCACGTTCACATTCGCCTCCAGAGCGAGCTTACCGATCGTATATTTTCCATTTTTTACACTGTTCATATGCATTATCCACTTCAGGAGCTCGGTCGCCCGTATTCGGGGCCGGACGGCTGTTAGACCGATCAGTAGGGCGGTACGGGTTTAAAAAAAACTCCGGATCTGGCTCGGGAGTTGAAAAAATTTCACACGCGGATTATCGAATCCAAATGGTTTTTTAACATATTGAATCGAATCAGACCAACAATCCGGATACGGATTCAAAAATGAGCCGGGCGGCGACCAACAACTGTAAAACTCCCAGCAGAAAACGCAGCAATCGAGCCGGCAATTTGTAACTCACATGAGCACCCATATATCCGCCGGCCAATCCACCCACCAACAGGGGTAGAATAAGCGGCAGGTAATAGTAACCGATATGAGGATCGGGAATATCGGCAGTACTGATCAGCAATCCCTGCCAGAGATACGCCAGTGCGCCGGACATAGATATAATGGTGATGCAAAAACTGGAAGTTGCCACCGATTGCCGCGGGGTTTGATGATACAGATGCATGAACAACGGCACCATAAATACACCGCCACCTATGCCGGTGAGACTGGATATCATCCCAATTAACACGCCAATGGGAATAACGGACAATACTCGCATCCGACCGGGCGGTAGTACGGCACCGTCATCTTCGTCGTCGGTTGCGCTGGAAGGTTTTTTGAGTAGCGTATATAACCCATTGATTGTTAGAAAAAAAGCGAAGATTAAAACCAATTGCTGAACTTTCAGCTGGATGGCAATCGTCGATCCCAGGACGGCGCCCGGCACGGCCCCCACCGTCAGTAAGGCGCCCAGATGCCATTGAATGGTCCGATTCTTATGGTTTCGGTAACTGGCAGACAGGGAAAAAATAAAGGCCATTAATAGCGAGCCGGCCACGGCCTGCACTCCCGCGAACTGATCGGGAATGGGTATCATACGGGCGGAAAAGATTAAAACCGGGACGGTGAATATGCCCCCGCCAATGCCCAGACTGCTGCTGATCAACGCAATCAGGAGGCCCGCCAGAAACAAAAGGATTACAATCATAGTAGCAAGTGTCGGATAGAAAAAAAAACTGTTCCAGAACCCCCTGTATGGAGTTGTGGGTCCACTGCGATGTAACTATCGCACTCCTTGATGAGTTCAGAGAAATTCAGGAAACGGGATTGAATATTTCCCGGTTCCGTGTTCGACAATCTATACAGTCCTTTTATCAGGAAGCCCGAACATGGCGAAAGACATTTCTGTACTAAACCCGGATCAATTCCAGGAAGTGCGCAACGCGTTACTGGAACTTGTTAAGACACTGAATGCCCGGAAAGCACCCGGGTCAAGTAACATGATTCCGGACGAAGATATAGTGCTTACCAGTATTCAGCATCCCGAACGAGGGGACGTATTGATAACGGTTATTCCGGATCGGACCGGTTTGCAGATTTTCGTATCCAATCGACGTGATCCGGATAATCCCTTTGCTATTATGAGCCATCGCGAACTGCGCGATTTTCCCGGAAGGCGGCCATTGAATCATTCCGTTTCGACGTTGAAAGAAGGTCAGCGCGGTTTATTTCTGATAACGGTGCAGGACAGGGAGCTCCTCCGGGCGCATCAACTGGACGCAATTCAGGGATATTCGTCGCGATTTAACGTGGCGGAAAAACGCGATGACGGACCGGTTAAAGAAAATATAACCCTCAAACCGCTGTCCGAGTGTTCTCCGGAGCAAAAGCTTGAGATTTATCGAAAAAAAGCACCGGGAGATCAACGAGTCCAACAAATCGAGAAGGAATTTTTTGGAGTCGAGTTTCAATACAGTCGCCATAAACGTCCGGCCGCAACGGAGGTGATTTTTCTGGGCCCAGAAGCATATCGGGAAAAAATCAATCAATTGATTCGAGACGTGTATCCGTACGGCGTGCGAGTATCTTTGCGACGCGACTATCCCGCCGAGCATAAAGAGAAACTGGCGGAAGTACATCGCTACCTGCGTGAACTGGCGGGAAAACTAAGACAGCGAATAAATGATCACAACCCTCCCGAAATCAATAAGCACTATAATCGCGTTTGTGATTACCTGGAAGATATTACTCAGAATGACGCCGAATTAACCCGCGTGGTTTAAATCTAAATCAGCAGGCTGTTGAAAAAGCAACCTATTAGATGATCAGTTGACTGAACACGGGTAAATGATCGGACGCCACCCGCGTAGTTTGATTGCGAATTACTTTGTGATCCGAAACTTGCCAGTGTTTACTGGCGTAGATCTTGTCCAATCGAAACAACGGAGCATATGAGGGAAACGAATTAAATCCTCGATTGTGCTCACAGGTATCGGGAAACCCGGCTTCATCGAGTACGGGATTCAGCTTCATTTTGCGGTCGTTGGAATCGCCCAGCAACACCAGGGGGACTTGACGCATGTCGCTGAACGTATGCGATTCGATCAGTTTCTTGATTTGCCACATGCGTTCAAATGCCGCCAGACCCAGATGATAATTGAGTACGGCGATTTCGCCCAATCGTGGAACATTGATGCGCGCCGCCAGACAACCCCGCCGTTTTTTTATGCCCCAGGTTAAATTGATATTGCGACTATCGACAATCGGGAAACGCGAAAGAATGGCGTTACCATAGGCGCCTTTTTTAAGTTTCACGTTCAGACCCAGCACATAATGCATGCCCAACTCTTCGGACAAAAGCGCGGCAATGTCATGATTACGCGAGCGTGGAACGTGCTGATCTACTTCCTGGAGGGCATATACATCCGCGTTGACTGACCGTAATATCTCGATGATTCGTTCAATACGATAGCGCCGGTCAGTGCCGATTCCTTTATGGATGTTGTAAGTGACAAAGCTGAGCTCCATGGCACTATTAAAAAGTAAATTCCCGTGTTGGCGGTCAGTTTCACCTGCGGTCAAGGCTTTTTCTGCGTTACCACCTTTGTTTGTAAGGACAAAAAAGGGATGCCCTCGGCTGGAAATCTGCCGTAATGGGTCCCGGAGCGTGGTATCCGCTAATTCATAAACCGATTGGTACGGATCTCCCGGTTTTAACGAAACAGCGGGTTTCTTTCCCGGAAAATGCGTCCAAATAGTATCCTTCAGGAGATGTTAAATGAAAATCACGGCTAAAGATCTGTATGGTATGTTTGAATCGTCCGGAATATTCGAGCGGCTGATCGGATCCGGTGATGTGGAGGTTACGGATATTGCCCCCGTGGAAGAATGTTCCCAAA
>JAGRMX010000136.1 GCA_020441025.1 Leptospiraceae bacterium | reverse complement strand
GGCAAATCCGCTCCCGGGGCCAGGGCATCCATGCCGGTTTTCCCACCCAGTAAATTTAACCAGCGTTCCGGGGGCAGATATTCTTCGGGTTCAAAAAAAGATATTACGCGAATGCCGCGCAGGGTGCCGTCCGGATTTATGCTGATCAGCAGGGTTTCATCTTTCGTGCGCACCCGGTGCGTATCAAAAACGGCGTAACCAATAGTACGGCCATTTTGAGCGGCCCGATAAAAAGTATAAAATCGACTCAGATTTACCGCACCGGTTTGCTCTTCGATGTTCCCGGCCTGAGTCTCGCTCAGGTATACCCGAATTTTTTCCAGGTCGGCGTCCGGAAAGGCTTCTGCAAGGGCCGCATCAGGCTGCAAATATACCCTGGCCAAGAGCGCCACTCCGGGCAGTAAAAAAGCCAGCGTCAGTAATAGTCTTCCGGAAAATCCAGCCCAATCAAGTCTAAAGACCGCCTTCATAGTCATCAACCGCATGTTCAATCTCATTTGAACCGCAAAATTTGCGATACAATGTTAGGTTCAATAAGTCCTGGCCACATTTCCGGGAATCAGGCCCGTGTCAATTGCAACTGAGTCTCAAATTCACGGTGTGGCTGTGATGTTGCCGTTGCCAGCGATGTCCGGTTGCAGGATATTGACCGCAATCAATCAACGGAGGGCCGTTGTTATGAGTCGAATCATTGAAGGGCATCAGGCCATCATCGCAGAAATAGAGCGGGGCATGCAGAAAGTACAATCCACGGGTACCAACCTGGAGATTCCGCCCCGGGTGGCCCATACGCTACAGGGTGAATTTGTGCGCTATGAACGCAACCGCTCGCTGGAAGTGCAATTTCCGATTCTGCCCGAATTTACCAATCCGGCCGGCATACTGCAGGGCGGTATACTGTGCGCCATGATCGATAATGTCATGGGGCCCCTGAGCTACCTGGTGGCCCGCAATCCCACCACCACGCTGGATCTGACTACTAATTTCGTGCGCACCGCACGCCCCGGAAATCGTCTGAAGATAGTGGCGGAAGTGCGCGGACGAGGCATCAATACCATCCATATGACGGCCGAAGTCACCAATCAGAAAGATAAGTTGATCGGAACCGCATCCAGTAATTTATGCATCATACGCACCGGCCCGACCGCCGAACCGGAGGAATCATGAATCATACTAAAAAAACTTTATTATTATGTCTGGCCGTCCTGTCGGTGTTATGCCTGTCGGTGTCCGGCTGTGTTTCCGGCGGTACCGGATCCGGGAATTCTTTCTCGGCGGATAACGTGGTCATAGTGTATGGCAGTCACGGCTGCGGGCATTGCCGGCAATTCGTAGCGCAACTGGAGCGCGATTCGATTGAATATACATTTTATGATATTTACGATGAACCGGAACGCAAAGCGGAAATGTTCACGAAAGCCCGCAGTGCTTTTCCCGATTTAACCACCGTGCATTTCCCATTGGTGGATGTTAATGGAACCATTCTCATGCGACCCGGGTACAGTGAGTTCGTCGCTCATTTGAAACGGGCCGAAACCGCCGCCCTGCGCGCACCGATGCTTTAATGCCATCTAATCGGGTTAATTTTTATAGGCAATCATTCACCCGGTGCGATCCGGTGAGTCGTGATCATTTGTGTTCCGAATTGTGCGGCTTATCTTTCGGCGCACCCGATCGGTGGTGATGGCGGGGCGCCCGTCCATGGAAGTTATGTGATCCATGCGAGCGGCTATTGGATGCCGCGGGTGAGGAAGACGAATGGTTTTGCGGGTGGCGGTGATGTTTGCGTTGCCGGTTCTCATTCCGATGGCCGGTTTCTCCATGCTCTGCGCCGCCGCTACGGCCTTCATGCTTTTCGCTGCGCTCCATGCGGTCTATACGCTCGACTTTAAACACACCCGGCACCGACTGCAAACTTTCAAAAATCTCGTTGAGATGATCCCGGTGCTCCACTTCCAACAGAAAGCGGGCGCGCATGGTTTTTTCGCCGTTGCGCGGAATGTCCGCCTCCGCTTTTAAAATGTTCGTATAGGTTCGGGTGATTCCGCCAACCAGATCCAGATACAATCCCTGACGATCTTCCGCGTGAATCATAATCGGCACGGGATATTTCTCGGTGAGTCCTTCCCATTTGACCGAAATGATCCGATCGCGTTCACTGCCGTTGGTCGGCAACTGCGGACAATCCACTCGATGCACCGTAACGCCGCGTCCCCGGGTAACGTAACCGACAATCCGGTCGCCCGGTACCGGTGAGCAGCAGCCGGCATACCGGATGGGAATATTGCGGGCACCGGCCACTTCTATGGGCACTCGTTTGGGATCGCGGGTCTTGCGACGTCGAATGCGTAACTCATGCAATTCATCCAGACTTTGAAACTGTTCCGGCTGGGGCTTTTGTCCGTCGGGCGCATTCTTTTTCTTTTTAGTTCTGTTTTTATCAGGTGCGGCCGGTTTCGGTTCTTCGGCAAGCGAATCGATGTCCTCGTCCTGCTTGCGAAAATAAGACCGCAATTTCTGGCGGGCCCGGGAAGACTTCAGATGACGCAACCAGTTGGGTGACGGATGGGGTTGCCGGTCGGTCAGTATTTCCACCCGATCGCCGCTCTTCAGTTCATAGCGTAGCGGAACAATACGATCGTTTACGCGCGCTCCGCGACAACACAATCCGATCTCGGTGTGAATGCGAAACGCCAGATCCAGCACCGTAGATCCGACCGGTAAATCGAATACGTCTCCTCGCGGAGTAAACACGTACACTTCATCCGGATCCAATTCCTGCCTGAGGTCTTCGATGAACTCGTTCGTATCCTGGTTGGCATCGGTCAAATTACTGAGCCGTTTCAACCAGGATACCGTCTGAGTATTGATGCCTTTGCCGCCGTGATCGCTTTTATATATCCAGTGAGCCGCCACGCCATATTCGGCCACTTCATCCATGGCATGCGTTCGGATTTGAATCTCCAGCGGGCGACCGTCCGGCCCAACGACGGAAGTATGCAAACTCTGGTAGCCATTGCTTTTGGGCATGGCGATGTAATCCTTAAAGCGTCCCTGAATGGGCGGCCAGAGCGTATGCACGATACCCAGCACGCCGTAGCAATCCCGGATTTCGTTTACTATAATGCGCACTCCGCGCAGATCAAAAATTTGCTGTAGTTGTTTATCCTGTTTGCGCATCTTCTGGTAGATGGAATACAGGTGCTTGGCGCGGCCTTCAATGCGCGCCTGAATGTTGATTTCAGCCAGTCGTTGCGAAAGAATTTTCTTCAGCTTCTGTACATATTCTTCGCGTTCGGTGCGCGATTGGACCAATCCGCGATCGATTTCTCCGTACACCGGCGGTTCCAGATGCGCAAAGGCCAGATCTTCCAGCTCACTTTTGACTCGAAACATGCCCAGTCGCCCGGCAATGGGCGCGTAAATATCCAGAACTTCTCCGGCAATGCGCTTAACCTTCTCCGGCTTCTGAAAATCCAGCGTGCGCATGTTATGCAACTTATCCGCCAGCTTGATCAGAATAACGCGTACATCCCTGGCCGTAGCCAACAACATAAGGCGAATGTTTTCGGCGGCCTCGCGCGCCTTTAGCCGCGAATACTGCTCATGGTTCATGCGGGAGCTTTTACTCTTAACCAACGATATTTTGGTGACGGCTTTCACGAGAGAGTTGATTTCATTGCCGAATTGTTTTTCAATTACCTCCGTTCCGAAGACCGTATCTTCCACCACGTCATGCAGCAGGCCGGCGGCGATAGTGGCCGAGTCCAGGCAGTAATCCGCCAGAATGCGGGCTACGGATAGCGGATGTACAATGTAAGGTTCGCCTGACAGGCGTTTCTGGTCCCGGTGGGCCCGGTGGGCAAACACGAAAGCCTTTCGTATAAGCGGTACATCCGGTTCGGGCAGATTTTGCTCGATGGTGGTGAGCAGGGCCCGGAAATCCCTGATAATTGTGCGCGCATTGGATGTGGCTTGATCCGGCACAGGATTCGATCCTGCATTGGCCGCCGGCGTAACCGGTGGCGGTTCCTGTGTAATTACCGGATCCATGCTCTGACTGTAATAAGACCGGCCCGCCATCTTTGATCAAGCCAAAAATCCGTGCATTTCCACCGGTTCCGGGCTGGAAAAAAAATTCTATTCCAGGCATTATTCCGGCGGAACGCCCGTAAAAAAAAGCCATCGCCATATCATAACATCTCAAATATCTCACCTATTTGTCGTCGGAAGAGCGATGACTGCAAGCGGTCCAACTGAGTTTCCAGGGTTCTCAGTGAATCGAATTGTAGATGCAGGACCAGCCGATGCTCTTCCAGATCCTCCGGAATGTCCAGTTGCATGCCCCGCACCAGATCCAGTTTACGGCGCAGGCGCAGGATTTGTTGCTTGATTTCATATACCTGCGGCGCGCGTTGCCGTTTCACCAACTCGTGAACCTCCGCCGCTACCGCCGCTTTATTATCCGGACTGCGTTTTAATAGCGCCTCAATGTCATCCAGAACTCCGGCACGACGCTCCCGGCTTAAATCATAAAAATCCTGGATGATATCGCGGATGTAATTTTTGCGAAAAGGCAACTGGCGCCAGTAACGCAACCAGGCCGTTTGCTCGCTTTGTTCAAAGCGTGTCCAGAGCCGTAGAATATTCAATGGAAAATCAAACAGAGCGACAAGGTCGAGGACTTCAGCGGGCAATTGGCCCAGTTCGCGCCAGTCCGCCAGAGTGCGATAATTCACTTTCTGACCGCCGGCTGTTAATAACACCTCTGCCGGAATTTCGGAATGAGCCTGATTGTAGCGCGCCAGAAGTGCGGAGCCTACGTCCGGTACCAGCGGTAACACGGTCTGCCAGAAATCGAGTTGTCGAAACTCTGCGGCATCCAGCAAACCCACCGGAATCGTTTGTGAAACGTTCTGGGCGGGTAATACAATCGGCCGGAGTGTCTCTCCGTCGGTATGTTCCAGGGCGATGGCCAGCGGAGTAGGCGTGGTGCCCAACAGATGGCTTTTTTCGGCCTGCATCAGTCGATTGGAATTCAAAGTAACCCAGCGCATGATCCGAACTTTTTTGGTATTGCTTTGTGGCGCAAATCAAAGTCTATAGGATATGCACGGGAAAGTAGTAATCCTGGCAGGTGCGTATTTATGGGGACTGGTTTTGTTTTTGTGGATATGCGTGAGCGCGTACCATTTTGCCGGCCCCGGTATGACAGAGGCCGGTCGCCTGCGTTTTCGTGCGGACGGTCGGATTGAATTGCCCATTGCGTCCGGTTTTGTTTACAGTCGCACGCAAAGAGTAATTGTTTCGCCGGATCAAATTCCTGCGGCGTTGATCCGGGCCATCCTGTATCAGGAGGATCGTGCTTTTTATGATCATCCAGGTTATAGCCTGCGCGAAAATTTTATCGTACTGCGCGACGCGGTCCTGTCCGGTGATCGTTTGCGGGGAGCGTCCACTCTTACCCAGCAACTGGCACGCATACTGTTTCTCGAGCAGAATCCCACTCTCCGGCGTAAGCTTATTGAGTTGCGTATCGCGCAAATACTGGAAGCCCGCTTAAGTAAAACCGCCATTCTACAGTTATATATCAATTATGTATACTGGGGCGGCGCATGTTATGGAATTGATTGTGCGGCGCGGAGAATATTCGGAGTGAGTCCCGAAAACTTAAACCGCTCCCAGATTGCGTACCTGGTGGCCATGTTACCCGCGCCGAATGTTTGCGTACGACCGGAAGAATGTAGCGATGAACGCTTACTGTTTCGTCGGGAGCGGCTGCTCCGGCATCTGGAATAGCCGCAGTATTCAATCGTGGGCTTACGTCGGCTGCTAATCGATAATAACCCGTTCAAAGTAATTGCCCTCGGGCAGATTCTCGTAACGTTCGAACTGAATCGGATTCCCTCGCGGTTGGTACGGACCGATTTCTCCCCTTAAATGCAGGCCGCGGAATAGAGAATAAATCCCCACCGCCAGCGATCGGGCCACTTCATCGCGGTGCTGGATGATCAGTTTACGATCTCGCAGGCGATTGAGGTGCGCGATTTCGAGATAGGCGCAGATGGCATTTACAAATGTCGGCAGGCTATAAGTGCTCACATACGGATTCAATATGGGTCCGATGGCCGCATCGGAACGCATACCCGGTTCCAATCGGCGTACGCCGTACTGTACAAAACGCATCAGTTCATCCGTGGCCAGATGATTGTCGCCACCGTAGCCCATGACGCCGCCTTCCCGTCGCCAGCTCTCGGCCTGACCGCGTTCGCGATCCCAGAACGGTCCTTCCGCACGAAACTCACGAAAGGCGGTGGCGTACGGCCCGGGTTCGCTTTCATCATGCAGTTTTTCCCAGCCGGGTGGATCCCGGTAGCGCCAATTAAACATGTTATAACGGATACCGCGATTTTTATTGCGATCAATTGCGGTACCGCTGCGATTCGTACGCCAGCCGTTAAAGTACACCCAGGTGTCCGCCCGGGCGGCCTCATACTGAGACCATCCCGGATCGGTCACCAGCCATTTCCCATACCATGGGCTCTGCTGGAAAAAGGATACCGGTTTATCATTCAGATGAATGCGGCGGATCATCTCGAAAGTTTCATAACCGGGACTCAGCACCGCCGCCATGCCGCCGTCATGGCCCGCGCCGGCCGGATTGGTATGTAACGAAACCACCAGGTGGGGCTGCAATCGATTGATAAACGAAATGCGTCCGTTGCGCATCTTGCCCGACTCAGGATCGGGAAAATCATACAACCGATAAGGAGCGTTGACTTCCGGATGCTCGGTGGAACGAAAACGATGGTTCCAAGAATCCTTGCGACTCATGCGCGCGTCGATTACAATGCGCTCGTACGTATTCTGATCCGAAAATTCGTTCAGTAATTCGCTGAATTTACGCCAGCCCTGATCCGAGTGAGTCCAGTCCAGGTATTGCTTCACGGCCCGGGCCAGATCGAGAGTTACCAGGTGTTCGTGTAACAAACGACCGTTTTCATCCCGTGCGGTCATCCCCGGCGCGTAGTAGCTCAGATACTTGCCGGTAACGACATCCCATTTATCATCCGGTCGACGTAAGGGCGCGCCGCCATGTCCCGGATCGAGCACAACGGTATACTGCGGCGCCGGCGGGTCGCAATACAGCAGACCGGGCAGCAAAAGGAGCAGGCAAACGGTTACCCATTTGCCTGGAAAAAACCCGCGCTTGCGTTCCGGTCTTACTGTTACGTTCGATTCAGTTGTAGTGATTGGTAAAATAGCTATCAACAGAAGCATGTATCAACGGGTGTTCCCGCCCCCTCCGGAATTGTCGACAGCGATTCCGCGGGAGTCGAGTAAATGCACACGATAGGTAGTATCGATTTCCTGTTTTTTAGCCGGGTCCATTTCCAGATCACGTATTACATCAATGGCGAAGATTTTAGCCAGTCGATAGTGCTTGATGGCGTCGCTGTAACGATTTTCCCGCAACATATCTTCCGCTAACGCCGTTTGCTGATACGCAATTTTCAATTTTTGCTGACTGATGGCGATTGTTTTGGATATATCATTGCGCTGACCTGGTTCCAGAGATTGGCTGAATTCGGCATCCACCAGGCGCGTAGAGCAATCATCCAGCATTTCCGAGACATCCTGCTGGTACAGTACGGAAATCTTCTTAAACAAGTTCACGACGATTTCCCGGGCGTCATTATGCAGATTCAACGACTCCACATAGCGACGCTTGTACCACTTTTCCTGCGCCTGGCGATACAGTTCTTTGATTTTTTCAAAATCACCCTGCGCGTCGGAAACTTCCGAACCAAAATTGGCGACCAGTATTTTCAATCGCTGGATGTCCAGGATGGTCATTTGCTGCAGTTGTTCGACCCGGCGCACTGCGCGATGCCGATCCAGATAGTTTGCCACTTCCGGTTCGGCCAGGGAACCATTTTCACCATCGCCGTTATTCGAAGCGATTTCCTGAGCGGATAACTGTAATGGAATGAACGGTAGCAGGACCGGGATTGTGAATAATGTAATTATGCCGATTGACAACCGCTTCATATGTAACCCCCAAAAGTAGACACGTGGATCGCTTATCCATCCAGGTCGACTTGAACAGAGGGAAAATCGCGGTGTCTGAGGCAACTGTCAAATCAAAAAAGGGCGTTGGTCGCTGCCTGTGTTCCGAAAAGAGC
>JAGRMX010000135.1 GCA_020441025.1 Leptospiraceae bacterium | reverse complement strand
CGGATTTTTTTTTTTTTTTTTATTCTTGACAGGAGAAGGAATGCTGGCATCGGTAATGAGATGGCTGCCGGTGAATCCATTCGACAGAAAAAAATAGAATTCCTGTTAACCTGTCTGGCGGAATCGGAAACGACCGCGAACGCCGTTGAATCCGAACGTATTATCCGTGAGCATCTGCTCGCTTTGCTTCCGTTCGGTCGTCATCCCGCGTATTATATGGAAAGCATTCCGGACGCGGCCATTCGTCTGCGCTTGCGCGAGCATCACATTGATTCGTTGAATGAATGGAAGCTACGGCACGATTGGAACGCGCTCATTCATCGCAGCAATGAAGACCGCGATGTGGATCTGGAGTCGGGAGCCTTTCTGATCGCTCGTCTGGGACCACGGGTAGACATCGATTTTTGCGCGTTTACGGAGGCATTGGACGCGATGGCCGCGCGGCTGCGATCTCGCTTGCAGGCCATTCCCGAAGATGCCCATAGCGATCGACTGGACGCATTTCGACGCTTCTTTTATGAGGAAGAGGGATTTAACGGCAATACCACGAATTATTACGATCCCGCCAATTCGTATCTGACCGCCGTGCTGGAAACCCGCAAAGGCATACCGGTGTCCCTTTCCGTTCTGGCGTTACTATTGGCCCGCCGGGTCGATTTTCCGCTCAGTGGCGTCAATCTGCCGGGTCATTTCATTATCAAGTACAGAGCGCCCGGCCTACAAATTTACCTGGATCCGTTTAATGAAGGCAGTTATCTTACGGAAGAGGATTGTTTGAATTTTCTGACTCGACAGGGATTGGAGGCGTCGGCGCTATATCTTTCGCGCTGTTCTTCCGTCTCGATTCTAAAGCGAATGTACCGAAATCTGATCAATTACCATTCCGGTGCCGGGGATACAGCGCGCGAGAAACTCCTGCGGGAGCATCTGGCGCTACTGGAAGGTTGCTCCATTCGCTCCTGAGTCGAAACGGACACAATGCAAAGACCACCCGCGAATGCCGCCCTTGTAAAACGCTTCAATCAAAAGCTGGATCGCATCATCGGATCGGATTTGCCGATTCTACAGAAGATCAAAAAATTCGTAATTAAAAGCGGTGGGAAGCGCATCCGCCCCATCACGCACTTTTACTTCACGGCTATGCTGGGTTATACCGGGCGGGAATGGGAAGATTGCGGCGCCATCGGCGAGTTGATTCACGCGGCATCGCTACTACACGACGATGTCGTCGATGAGGCGTCCATGCGTCGAGGCAAGCCGTCCATCAATGCTCTGGAGGGCAACAAGACCGCCGTGCTTTCGGGCGATTACCTGTTGGCTTGCGGACTCGATCATCTGGGAACTCTGCCGCATGCCAAAGGGCTGCTGCCGGTTTTCACTCGCGTCATCCGTATGCTTGCGATCGGTGAACTATTACAGATGCAACATGAGCATAACCTGGACCTCAAAGCGCGCGATTACAATCGGATTATTCTGGGGAAGACCGGCTCATTGTTTGGCGCTATGACCGAAAGCGCCTGGATCGTTGCTACCGAAGCGGAAGACGGGGGCAATGCGCGCATGGAACGACGCAAAGCATATCGGGATTTTGGAGAACGCATGGGCTATCTATTTCAAGTGCGTGATGATTATCTGGATTATTTTGGCGACGCGGTTAGAGAGCGCAAAGACATCTATCAGGATTTCCGTCGCGGTTTGATCACCCGCCCCATGATCGTACTGCGAGACGCATTAAAGGGCGCTGCCCATCGCAGGCTGGTGAAAGCGTGGCAAAACGAAACGTTACGCAACAGCGCCGAAGGGATTGAATTGATTCGGGAATTGCTGCATAAAAATAGTATCCAGAAAAAACTGGCGCAGGAGATTGAAAACGAAGTGCACGGTTTAATGCATTTTTTACGCGAACATCCGGAAAGCTGGGCTCGCGATCGAATGCTGGTCCAATTGCGGGGGTTGCTGGTGCCGGTGGAAAATTGATGATGTATGTGGGTTGCGTTCAAACAGCATAAATGGAAAATCCTGCTGATGCTCGGCAGTCTGCCGTTGCTTCTGGAATTGAGCTTACGTTTTTTTCAGCCCGCGGCACTGGATTATGAGCGCAATCTGAAGTTATTGCATGTTTACCATCCCGAGTATCTGGTGGGCCTGGAACCGCATGCCGACTACTATATTCGCCATAATCAGGGATTGTGGGAAGGTCATTTCACCACCAACTCGCTGGGTTATCGTGGTAGCCGGGAACCGGTAGAGAACGTTCCACAGATTGGTTGCCTGGGCGATAGTCTGGTCATGGGATTCGGCGTCAGTGACGAGGATACGTTCTGCAATCTGTTAAATGGAATTAAAATCAACGGCACCACCTATCAAACTCAAAACCTGGGTGTGGACGCCTTTGGCACGCGCGGTTACTACTACCGATTGAAGGAAGCCACCGAGCGATTGCCCGATTTACGCATTGTCCTGTTTTTCCCTTCACCGAATGATTTTGTTATTCCGGAGTCGCTACGCCAGCGCGGAATCCTGCCGGATGATGAAGTCGATCGGAATCGGGAACAGAATCCGGAGTCCTTTCGGCAGTTTAAGTACAGCTTTCAATTAACCAGGTATTCGGTTTTACTGCATAGCGGGCGGCTGGCAGTGGCCAAATTGAATGTACGCCGCCGAACCATCTGGAGCGACATCTGGCGCGATCTTTATCAAATCGGCCTGTACAATCCGGAAAACGGCCCCGGGCTTTATCCGCAGATTCCTGTTGAAAGACGCGGATTGTTGCCGTATTTGCGGGAAGCTTTTTATAACCCGCCGCCACGACCCGACTGCAATGCTCCAATCGGAAGCGGGGAACAATCCGTCGGATGTCCCGATCCCATTCCGCAAAATGTGACCTGCTTACCGAACGAAACGGCGCTTTCCGACCTGGAACCGTTACCGGAATATACCCGCGCCTACTATGATCGTATGATAGCGGCTGCCCGGAGCGCGAACGTTCGATTGGTTATGGTTATGATGCCGGTACAGAATGAAACGCTGTACTGCGAGATGAACGGGCAGTATTCTCCGTTTTTTGATTTTTCACGAAGAGCGGGAGCTTATTTCAAGCGGCAAAATGTTCCGGTTCTGGATATGCGTTCGTATATATCCGAAATGTGCGGCGAACAATTGCCGGATGGTTCCGGTGGAACTTATCCTTCGCGCATTCATGATTATTATATACCCGGCGACGGACACTATACCCGCGCCGGAAATCGCTGGGCCAACCGGGCATTGCGGCGAGAACTTCAAAAGATTGAAGCCGGTTTATAGTACATGTTTTTTAACTCCGTAGATTACTTTATTTTTGCGCCCCTGGTAATCGTGGTCTTTTTTTTATTGCGAGACCGCGGACAGCGCATCTGGTTATTGCTGGCCAGCTTATTTTTCTATGCGGTATTCCGGGTTCCATTTACCGCGCTGTTGTTATTCTCCATTCTGGTAACGTATTATGCGGTCCGGGGAATGGATCGCGCTTCCGGAGCCGGTTTGCGTCGTCTGTATTTGACGCTGGCAGTCATCAGCAATCTGGCCATCCTGTATTTCTTCAAGTACATCGATTTTTCTATTCAGGTCTTCAATGCGTTGTTCTTCCTGGAACCCTGCGACGATTGGTACCTGCATCCGGTAGGAGTGATACTCCCCATGGGAATATCATTCTTCAGTTTGCAGGCCATTGCCTATGCGGTGGACGTGTATCGCGGGGTGATTCCGGCGGGCACCAGTGTTTTTCAGTTCGGTCTGTTTCTGAGTTTCTTTCCCCAGTTGGTAGCCGGGCCGATTATGCGTGCCCGGGATCTACTCGATCAATTCGCCGAACAGCATCCGTTTCGGTATGACAATTTACGCGTGGGCCTCGGGATACTGGCGCTCGGGTTTTATAAAAAAACTTTCATAGCCGATCCGGCGGGCGTACTGGTCGACCGCGTATTCGGCGAACCGGGGGCCTATAGCTGGGAGGCGATGCTGCTCAGTGTATTCCTGCACAGTATGCAAATCTACGGCGATTTTTCCGGATATTCGGATATTGCCATCGGGACCGCGCGCATCATGGGCTTTCGCATTCCGATGAATTTTAATCGACCGTTTTTGTCACACACCATGACGGAATTCTGGAATCGCTGGCATATTTCGTTATCCAACTGGTTACGGGATTATGTGTACATTCCGCTGGGCGGTAACCGGGTCAGCATTCCGCGCAGTTATGTGAACGTGTTTCTAACCATGGTGGTCAGCGGCATCTGGCACGGTTCGGGCGCCAATTTTGTCATCTGGGGATTGATTCACGCCTCGGCGGTGGTGATTGAACGATTTGTTTTTTCTTTTGAGACCATCCGCAAATTTTATCAGAACCGCATTCCCGGAATTCTTAAAATACTGTATTCCTATACGATATTCAGTCTGGCGTTTTACTGGTTTCGGGCGCAAGCGGTTCCCGGCATAGGAGCACCGGCGGATGTGGCCTGGTATATGGCATCCCGAACGATGGAACTGGCTCCGGGTGATTCACTGCATTTGCCTTTCTCGCTGCTGCTTTCCATTATATCATTAATGGTTGTGGAGTTTGTCCAGGAAAAGCGCGCGCACGCCTTTGACGGTCTGTTAAGGAATAATGTATTCTATTATTTCCTGGTATTGGGCATTCTGAGTTATTGTCTGGTGGTGTATACGATCAGCGATAGCGTGCCGTTTGTATATTTCCGATTTTAGCGAGCGGGGAAGTGGACTGACCCGCTTTTATAGTGCGGCGCTGGATACTCTATGCAGTGGTTCGGTTATTATCCGCGAATTTCAGAAATGAGAATGGGATTCGAAAACAGTGTCGTCGGATCAGTACATAAAAAATGCCGCGATAACGCGGCATTCAGTACAAAACCTGTATTTATAAATCAAAGTCCGCCAGGAACGTTTTCAGTGGCGTTGTTCATTTGATTTTTGGCTTCGTCTGCGGCTTGATCGATAGCATCGTTCGCCATTTCTTCTGCCTGATTTTTAGCTTCATCAACCATGGTTTCCGGATTTTCCATTGTTTCTTCTTCCGGAGGAGCGCTTTCTTCGCCCGGGCAGAGTAATGTGGTGAACGACAGAGCGCCGATCAACAGTAATAGTAGAGTTTTTTTCATGTTATGAACCTCATATAACAAGAATTCTGTTAGATTGTCAGGTGCTTGGCAACAGGGAACGGGGCAACCAATTTTTTTACAAATTTTTTACACTTTCGCACGATCCAGAACAATGGTCGCGAGATCCGGATGTGCTCCAATCGGAGCGGTCACTCGAAAAGAGATCTGTGGATATTCGGACTCCAGTGTCGCCACCAACCCGGGAATATCACGGGCCGCGTGTTTCCCCGGAGCGAGCATAAAGGGATGCACGATAATTTCACGTTTACCGTCCTCCGCCATATTCGCGACAACCGAACGTAAATCCGGCGGACAGATTTCCAGATGGGCCCAGGCCACCGACAAATCCGGGCGGCGATTTTGAATTTCCCCCGCAACGGCTTCAACGACCGCATTGGCTTCCGCCCGGCGCGATCCATGATCAAGTAATATGAATCCACGGTTACTGCGCATAGTTTTCAATTCATTCTCATAAAATGCCTTATGGAAATGGAAACAATTCGGACGTGTAAAAAATTTTCAGTGTAAATCCGGCTTTATTCGAATTCAATACAGAGCCGTGGATGAATCCGGATGAGGCCAATCGGTTAATTCGCATTCCCCCACCAGAGCGTATGTGCCGGTTGAATCCACGTACGTTCGTCCGACCACATCAATCGCGTATGCCTGCCCGGCCTCCAATTCGCAACGGGCCGCGCCACCCAGGCGTGTACGGGTCTGTACAAAACCGATCATGTATGTTCCGGGCGTCAGGCGCAGCTCATCCACCGGTTTTCTCTCGGTTCCCACCAACCAGAAGCGCCAACCCTGGTCCAGCACCACCGCTATCTCCCGCCTCGGTTTATATCCCTGGTAATTGCGTTCATAATGAATGGATGTGCATTGACCGGCGAACAACAGGACGGATAGAAGACAAAGGCCGAATGTGCATCGGGAATATCGATGCACATGGTGGTAAGATTTTGTTACGATTATTTTCATTGTGGTATCGTTCTGTATCGTCGGCTGTCCCGGGCGATAGCCTCCGCGAATATTATCTGCGCGTCCACGGCGGGATGCCCGTCTACCGGAATGTATAAATCTTCAGTGGGGGCCGCCGCATAAAAACTATCGGCCAGATTCAGAGTTCGCACGCCATGAGATTCCGCCAGACGCAGAATGGCCCGTTTCTCCGGATAAGTCTGGGACGGTAACCCGGTGGCATGATTCACCTCCGGATAAAAAACCAGAATCAAGGGGATATCGCGTTCGCGCATATCGGCAAACATTTTCTTCAGGTTTCTGATTGTGGGGTGATCGTCGGCAATCTGAAAGGACTCCGCACCGGAACCGGATTCGGGCTGCGCTCGCACCGGCGCGCCCGCATGTTGATTGGGAGCCTCGGCACCGGCATGTTCCTCCAGCATGTATTTAATCAGATTTAAAATTGCGCTGTAACGAGAAAGGCGAAACTGCCAGACGAACAATAATCGCCTCCAGGTGGAGCGGGCGCGTTGTTCGTCGCGCACATCATCTAAAAAATCACTGGCATGAAAAATCCAGTAAATGGCTGCCGGATGAATTCGATTCCGGTCCATCCGACCCGTAAGATGTTTGTGAATTCCGCCGCTGCCCAGGGCATCCACGCCCAGATTGCGTACGCTTAGCGGTTGCATGCGTGGATCATCGGCCAGTAGATAGGCGGCGCTTTCGGCATCATTGACTCCGTATCCGAGGGCGATCGAATCGCCTGCGATCCAGAGCTGTTCGGCGGAGTTCGAATCTTCGTCGGCGGTAATCCGATCGCCGGTAGCGTTGGTTGTGATGGTATAGTCGAATCCCAGGGGGTGTTGAAACGTAACCTGTCGATCGGGACACAGCACTACCAGATTATCCGACAGGCAGTGCAGTTGTTTTTCGGCCAGCTTAAAGCGTACGGCCGGGGGGCCGATCAGCCGAAGCAGAACTTCCAGAACAATCACAAGCAGCAGAGCGCCCGTCAGCGACAAAAAGATTCGGCGTACATACCGGCGGTTAAGCTTCAATCCGCCGGTCCCATATCGCTTTTATCGTTCATAGTTTCGGAGGCGGAAGTATGATTTCGTATGCCACCCAGAATCAGTCCGGTATAAATCCAGAAGGGTAGCAGGACCTCATCATCCTGAAAGTAACATTGTAACAGGCCGGCGAAAAGCATACCGATGGGCGCCCAGCGCAGATATCCATTGCGATTCAATCCGCCCGCGTCGGTGAGATGGTACATCAGCAACCCAAAAAACAATAGATAAAATCCCGCCGAGAGGGGACCGCCGATTGCGAACAGATGAAAAATATCACTGTGAGCATGTCCACGTTGAGCCAGAGCGTAAGGAATCCACAGCCGGGGATGCTCCTGACCGAATGTGCCCACATGCTGGATGATGTTCTTTTCAAAATTTCCGGCACCGACGCCGATAAAGGGATGCGCTTGAATCAATTCGAAGGTACCATTCCATACCAGGGTGCGCTGGTGATCGGTATGCTTGGACTCGCCGGTCAAAGCGTTCATGATACGCGCAAATCGATAGTGCATGGAGTCCGAAAAGTGAACCAGTACGCCGAAACTCAGTAGAGCGACGCCCAGTATCGGCAGCAGTCGCACGACCTTCCACTTCCAGTAATGACGGATAAAGAAATACATACCCACCAATGCGGCGACACCCATCCCCAGTAGAGCCGAACGTCCATTATTTAGAACCATCAAAATCAGCAGGACTGCCAGGGACAACAGTGGAACGATCATATTCGGTTTTAATAACGCGCGCGGTGCGCGCACGAACGGATCGACCACGCGCAGCAATAAATATGGAAAAGCAAGCATCAACAAACCCGCATAGGTAAGATGAGTATTCATCAGACCGATGGGCATGTAGAAATGCACCTGATAGGGCGTGCCCGCGAAAAAAGTACCCAGATGATGCTGATAGCGCACATCCGGACCGACCTGCCAATCGTTGGCGATCAACTCCGGTATTTTACTCAACCGGTAACGACTCCAGATGGAAGCAAAGCCGGTTACCAGCAGCAGGAT
>JAGRMX010000134.1 GCA_020441025.1 Leptospiraceae bacterium | reverse complement strand
CTGGATCTGTACGACGGTGAGTTTGTGGTGTTGCTGGGACCATCCGGCAGTGGAAAGTCCACTCTGTTAAATATTCTGGGCGGTCTGGATGTACCCACTTCCGGAAGCGTGCGCTACCGCGATCATAGTTTGCAGGATGCTTCCGAATCGGTGTTAACCGAGTATCGCCGCGAAAACGTGGGCTTCGTATTTCAGTTTTATAATTTAATACCGGGTTTGACCGCGCTGGAAAACGTCCAGTTGGTTACGGAAATCTCCAATAACAACCGCAACAATAAGCACAATCATAATGAATCCGAAAATCGCATTAAAAACGCGCGCGATGCCCTGCGACTGGTAAACATGGAAGATCGGGCCGATCACTTCCCGGCACAACTATCGGGCGGTGAACAGCAGCGCGTGGCCATCGCCCGGGGTATCGCCAAACAACCGGACGTACTGTTCTGCGACGAACCCACCGGCGCACTGGACATCGCCACCGGCCGGGTGGTGCTGGAGGCGATTGAACGCGTAAATCGTGAGCTCGGCACGTTGACGGTGGTGATTACGCATAACGCGGCCATCGGCAAGATGGCCGACCGCATACTGCATATGGCCGACGGACGCATTGAAAAAATCGATAACAATCGTAAACGCATTTCGGCGAAGG
Source organism: Leptospiraceae bacterium (assembly GCA_020441025.1). Lineage (GTDB taxonomy): Bacteria > Spirochaetota > Leptospiria > Leptospirales > Leptonemataceae > JAGRMX01. The sequence goes on along the minus strand of JAGRMX010000134.1, from coordinate 7,611 downwards.
ATATCAATTGGTAGTCGTAGTGCATTTACTTCGCGCGCTCAAACAGGGTAATGATGGATGCAAAGATATAGACGAATTTGAATTAAAGCGAATACGCACGAACTAACATATAAACTTGATCGTAAGAATGAATTGTGAGAATGATAAATAAACAGTAACGAATACCGCCGTTATGCTTACCATGTTACACCGCAAAGTACTGCGCAACCTGTGGGGGATGCGCGCGCAGGCCGTCACCATTTCTCTGATTGTGGCCAGCGGGGTAGCTACGTTTGTATCTTCTCTGAGTACTTACGAATCTTTGCGCGTGGCCCGGGATAACTTTTATCGTTCTTCACGCTTCGCCGATGTCTTCGCCGATTTGAGTCGCGCGCCGCTCTCCGTGGGGGAACGCATACGCGAAATTCCCGGTCTGGCGGCGCTGGAACTGCGCATTGTAAAAGAATCGCTGTTGGATGTTCCCGGCGAACAGGAACCGGTTATCGGTCGCTTTGTTTCATTGCCCGCACCCGGCGAAACCGCCTTGAATCACATTCATTTGCGCAACGGTCGCTTTCCACGGCATGGCAGTTCGGATGAAGTACTGATTAATGAAGCCTTTGCCGAAGCCAACGGCTATCGTCCCGGAGATCGAATCGCGGCTCTGTTTCACGGACGATACCGAACATTGCGCATAGTAGGCACCGGCCTCTCTCCGGAATACATTTTTGTGTTTCGAGGCGCCACACCCTTTCCCGACGATCGTCACTTTGGCATATTCTGGATGCCGCGCGAAGCGCTGGCCACCGCCGAAGATATGGAAGGCAGTTTTAATTCACTGACCGCGCTTTTATCCCCCAATGCTTCGCAAAGCGCCGTTCTGGCGCGTATCGATCAGATGCTGGGCACCTACGGCGGCCTGGGCGCGTACCATCGCAGCGATCAGTCTTCCCACATTTTTATCACCAATGAAATGGGACAGAACCAGGTGATGGCTTTTTTCATACCCATGATATTTCTGGGAGTGGCCGCCTTTTTAATCAACGTGGTATTCAATCGTCTGGCCAGTACGCATCGTTCGCAGATCGCCACTTTAAAAGCAGTCGGCTATAGCGGCATTCAAATCGCCTGGCATTACTTGCAGTTGATCATTGCGCTTTCGCTTCCGGGCGCCCTGCTCGGTATTCTGGTAGGCGCCTGGCTCGGTTCCGAAATGACCGAGTTATACAAAGATTATTTTAAGCTTCCGGATTTGAAGCTGGTGTTTTCGTTGTGGATTCCGGCCGCCGCTTTGCTGGTGAGCATGGGCTCGTCCTTAATCGGCGGCACCACCACGCTGTATCGCATCCAGCAGATGCAACCGGCGGAAGCCATGCGCCCACCGGCACCGCCCGTCTTTCGACGCTCCATCGCCGAACGTCTGCTGGTGTTTATTCGATTGCTCTCGGTCAGTTTTCGGCTGGCTTTTCGTAACCTGGTTTCACGCCCATTGCGTACCGCACTTTCTTTCGTGGGCCTGTGTCTGGCATCGGTAACCATGATTCTCGGATTTTTCTGGATCGACAGTTTGAATTATGTGTATCATGTGCAGTTTCATTTAATTTCCCGGGAGGATGCCTTACTGACTTATAGACAACCGCTGGCCACGCGATCATTGCAGGAATTGCAGCGCTATCCGGGAGTATTGTATACGGAAGGTTATCGTGTCTTACCCATTCGATTGCATGCCGGTCATCGTTCCAGGGAAACCGCTATTATGGGCGTCCCGGCCGGCGCCCATCTACGCATTGTACGCGATCGGAATTTAAAACCCATAAATGTTCCCCCGCAGGGATTGTTAATCAGTCAAATTACGGCCGATACGCTCGACATACGAACCGGCGATACGGTGAACGCGGAGATTATGGAAGGCGCGCGTAAAACCGTATCCATTCGAGTGGCAGGCATTGCGCAGGAAATTTTCGGCGGCTTCGAGTATATGGATCGTCTGGCGGTGGGTCGTCTTGTACAGGAAGGCGATCGCAGTAATCTGGCGGCGCTGCTTATGGACCCGCACCAATCGAGCGAATTTTACGGCGCCATTCGTCAGTCACCCATGATCGACTCGGTGAGTACCCGCGAAGGTGCGTTGCGCGTGTTTCGCGAATCGACCGCCGGTTTAATTCAGGTCTTCGCCGGCATTTTGATTTCTTTCGCCATGATCATCGCCTTCGGCGTGGTTTATAACACCGCGCGTGTTTCACTTTCGGAACGGGCCGTGGATCTGGCCACCCTCCGGGTACTGGGCTTTCGCAGAGGCGAGGTGTTCGCCATCCTGGCGTGGGAGCTGGCGCTGCTGGTTATTCCGGCCTTGATTCCCGGATGCGCCATCGGATATTTTTCCGCCGTGTTAATTATGAAACTCATGCCGGTTGAAGGCATTCAATTTCCGGTGATTGTTACTACCGGCAGCTTTGCCTGGTCCATGCTGGTAATCATCGTTTCCAGCGTGGCCAGTGCCTGGTTGATTCGTTTGCGCATGCGCAAACTCGATTTAATTGGAGTGTTAAAAGTCAGGGAGTGATTATGAACTTGCGTCCGTATCTTACACGTCGAAATATATTGTATGCCGTGGCCGGTGTGTTTCTGCTCACGTTGATTTACCTGGGTATCAGGCCCGACACCATTTCGGTGGAAGCGGCGCCGGTCGTACGCGGAGCCTTCGAAGAGACCATCACCGAAGACGGCGTAACTCGCATTCGTGAAAAGTTTACCATCCTGGCGCCGGTCAGCGGCGTACTGCAACGCGTGACCACCCATCCCGGAGATGAAATCCGCAGCGGCCAACCGGTAGCCACCATTCGCTGGGATTATTTACGCCCCGTGCAGGCTCCCGCCGGCGGTCGCGTGTTGCGCGTGCTACGGGAAGACGCCGGCCCCATTGAAATGGGCACACCCATTATGGAGATCGGCGATCCCGGTTCCCTGGAGATTGTGCTCGATCTGTTGAGCGCCGATGCGGTACGGGCCCGACCGGGTGATATTGTTCGCATTCAGCGCTGGGGCGGACATACGGCGCTGGAAGGCAAAGTACGTTTGATTGAACCGCACGCTCTGACGCGTGTTTCGGCTCTGGGAGTGGAAGAACAACGGGTAAACGCGCTCATTGACATTACTTCGCCGCCGGAAGAGTGGAGTACTCTGGGCGACAACTTTCGCGTGGAATGCACTCTGATTCTAACCCGCGAAGACAACGCCTTAAAGATTCCATCCGGTGCGGTGTTCCGGGAAGGAGACGATTGGGGCGTCTTTTACATCGACGACGATGTGGCTCGCAAACAGCGCGTCGAAATACTGGCTCGCAATCCGGAAGAGGTGATGATTGACGACAGCCTGGAAGAAGGGACGCAGGTGATCGTATATCCCGGCGATCAAATTCAAGACGGCGTACCCGTGGAACCAATCGAATAAGCGAGCGCACTTAACGATGCTGATCGAACATTATGGTATTACCGTCCGGATCTTTCAGTACAAAATGCGCGGGACCGCTACCGTCTTCATCGCACTCGCTTTCCAACTGTAGACCGGCCGCCTTCAGTTTTTTCTGGATGGCACGCACATCGTCAAAGGGATTCACTTCCGCGCCGTCCTGATCCCAGCCAGGATTAAACGTGATGATATTGTCTTCGAACATGCCCTGAAACAAACCGATTACGTGCGAACCGTTTTTTAAGATCAACCAGCCCTGGGCCGCATCGCCATGAAAGGCGGTAAAACCCAGCGTTTCATAAAACTGTTTCGATTTGTTTAAGTCTTTGACCGCAAGACTGAGCGAAAAAGCGCCTGGATGCATATGGACTCCTTGTGGCGGCAGTATTGCATAAATCCATGTTTGATCGCAATCAATTTTGGTACGCCCGCTATAAAATCAGACAGTCTGATTGAAAAGTTATAGCCGCATATTTTTCGGGAAGATTAAAACGGAGCTGACAGTCAATAAGGTCGGCATTCCAAGCGAACTGAGTGATGAATACTCATTTCGCCGGATTTTCCTCCGTATCTTTTATGAATCGCAACGGACCTTCCGGACATTCGGGTATGTTATTCTCAGGCGCAGCGTACCGTGAAAGATTGGAATGATGCAGAGTACCGGTGTCCGCATTGTAATAAAAGCGTCGCTGAGGTTCGAGAATGAGCACACCGAGCTCTTCCTCTGCCCTACCGGACGCGTTCCAGCGCTGGCCAACGAGCCTGTAGACCAGTTCGCCTCTTTCCGCTACGACAATCTCCAATATCAAGGAACAGCCGTTGCCGGCATCCGTTACCCAACTGCCGCTGAAGCGTTCCTGCACAATCTCAGTTCGGGACGGATAGGAAACGGAATCCGAATGTCCCGAACCTTCGGTCCAGGAAAAAAGACACATACATAGATTTATCCAGGTGCTGAACATTGTATCCTCGCTTTTGGGTTAAACGTCCATTAAGCGGCAATTTACATGACCGGGTTCAATTGATCTAAATATTGAAATTTGATATTCCAATCGGCTACTATTTAATGCGATAGAACCGCAGTTCGCCTTCCGGACAATCAGTAAATCGATATGGTGCCGGAACGGGTTCGGTCGGATTATCAAAAACCAAATACGGCCCGGCAACATTAAATAATAGAACAATTTCATCGGAGAGGGAAATAGATTTATAACTGCTAACGACCCAACCTCTATCCCGATAGGTGTCGCTGCGCATTTCATATCGCAGTCCACCCGAATCATTGAAAATATCTAAATATACATTGCATTGACTGGACGGTTCGGTACGCCACACACCAATATAATCTTCATCGGTGAGTAAAGTGGATACCTCGACGGGTCGGGATTCTCTCGTACGCGAGCTTCCGGAAGTACAGGTCACGCCATCCGCAACGGTCACAAATAGATCAAGGCATGCGAAGGTGAAGAGTTTTACCAGAAATTCCATGTTTAAGCCCGCCGGAAACGATAATTTTCCCATTCGTAAACGATTGTATTCCCAAATCGCGATTGGTCGTAATTACGATGCCGAAACAATACAGGTGTTATATAAAGAAAAAAACTGTTTATTTTCGTTGCAATGAAAATATTCGGCGTTGAATATGCGCTACTAAATATCAAAAATCGAATATACAATGCACAATCATAAAGTATTCATCTTTCTGCTGAGCTTAACCGTAGCATGGTCCATACTGACACCCGTTACCCGCGCGGATGACGAACTGAGCGATATGCAACAGGAGCTGGATGCCATGGAGCAGGAATTGGACAACTCTTTCGAAGAAGGCCAATCTCCGGAAGGGATACTGATTGATAATCAAATTAATACCCCGCGCCATCATCGACTCAATGTTCCGTTGGTGCGGCAGAGTCGCGGACCGCTCTGCGGCCCGGCCTCTATAGAAATGGTCTTTCGATACTGGGGCGCAACGAACGTAGACCAATACGCTGTAGCTCGCGCTATCGCACGTCAGTTTCGGGAAACGGATCGATACGCCGATTTCGCCCGGCACCTGGCGGGCACCACGAACGTCGATTGGAGCAAGTATCCGGGCACCGGCACCTACTACATGCGTGAGTTTCTGGAGCGGTACGGCCCCGTTGAAAACAAGCGTATAAAAGAATTACCGGGTGAGGCGGCGGCCGCCCGACAGATTCAGACCGAATTTTTTGAAAATCTAAAAGAACATCTGCGGCGCGGAAATCCGGTAATCGTGCATCAATGGTGGAACGAAAATAAAACCAGCCAGCACTATCGCGTCGTAACCGGATACGACGACGATCGCAAAATCATGTACCTCAATGATCCGAAGCTGGGCCGCATTGAACAAAATTACGATACGTTTTTTATCCTCTGGAAAGTCGAAGAGGCCTGGTTGCCGTTTAATTCCATCGTCTTTAATATAGCCGGCGGCGAACAGATGCGTAAACCGATTCGAATCGAACTATAAAACGCCGTTTATCAATGGATTGGCATTCCATCGAGCCGGCGTTAGGTGCATCGGGTAGTACGCCGACAGCCGGAAGCCTTTAAGGTATTCGAACGTGATTTCGCCAAGGTACCCGCGCTGCAAATGCGGGCTTTCCCTTCTATTTATTTCGTAAATAATACATCGCAGGAAATTATTTATCATATGCCGGGCTATCATCTCGAGCAGTACAAAGCGCTGCTGGAGCGGGTGCGCAAAATCATTCGTTTTGAAGAACAGTACGGTTGAGCCCGTATTCCTGCTCTGCTTGACAGGTCGCCGCACATAGGGCATCCTTAACCAGGCACGCTCTATGAACGCAAACGAACCGCAACCCTCCGTACAATTGATCCACGGCGCTCTCTGGAATCAGGTACTGGAGGACGCACGCAAATCGCCCCGCCGACGCAAAAATTATAATTTCCATACGAGTATGGAAGACAATCCGCATCGTTTCTTGAACGTCATGCTACGGGATACGTACATCACACCGCACCGCCATCTGTACCCGCCCAAAGCCGAATCGTTTCTGGTGCTGGAAGGACGCATTGCTTTTTTTATACTGGATGACGCCGGAGAGCTGGTCCGCACCGACATTCTGGACGCAACGGACGCGGCTTTCGCTCGCGGCATTGACATCGCTCCGGGCATCTGGCATACCATGATCGTTTTGAGCGAACATGCGGTTTGCTTTGAAGTTAAACCGGGCCCGTACCAACCTTCCGATGATAAAGAGTTTGCCGACTGGGCGCCGCTGGAAACCGAGTTGTATGTTCGTATTCGTAAAAGCGATCCGCCGGCCGACCAAGAGGCACGCTGCCGCGCATACCGAAACGATTTGCTCAACCGCGCCGGTGTATTCGCTCAGGCCAACGTGGACCCCGGCCGGAATCCGTAATGATACACAATATTTTGTTCCCGCGTATCGATGCGACCATCCGTTCCATTCTGGAAGATGAAACCGATCGAAATTTGCGTCAGATCGGTATCGTACGGCTGATTTTTTCCGGCGGCTGGCTACTTCTGGCGGTAGCCATCGGATTCGGTTTCGACCTGGCGGATTGGTACAAACCGATTCCGATTGTAGCCGCGTATCTGGCGTTGGCCGTCTTTTTCTTAACAACCGCCCATCGACATAGATTTTTTCGACGGCTTAACTTACTTTCGGTAGCTATTTGTGATATTCCATTTATATTTCTGGCCATGCGCTACTCGGTGGCCTATAACGAATATCCCCAGGCGACCGCCGTTTTCGCGGCTATGATTTTCCTGGTTTTTATACTGCCCGCACCCGCCGGTGTACACATCCTGCCCATCATACTGGCCACAATCGAAAGCATTGTATTCAGCGCGCTGCTGCTTGCTCAGGCCGACGTGGCCGGCTACGATTGGGTCCCTTCCATTGCTTTGTTGTTCGTCCTGGCGGGCTGTGTTTCCGTCTTGATTTCACGGCGGGTGTTGCGTATCGCCGGTCGCTATGCGGAAGAACGATCCGTGCGCAATCGACTGGGTCGCTATTTTTCACCGGCCATTGCCGATCGCATCGCCCGCTCCGGCTCTCATAGCATTGCCGGTGAGCAACGTGAAATTTCCGTATTATTCGCGGACATTCGCGGCTTTACCGCTCTATCCGAAACCATTCCGGGCGAGCAGAT
>JAGRMX010000133.1 GCA_020441025.1 Leptospiraceae bacterium | reverse complement strand
GAATTTCCCTCCATCCCCGGACTGCGAATTTATGCCCGCTACGAGCCCATGCAGCAAATCGGCGGCGATTACTATGACTTTTTTGAATACGACGGTCGCGGTCTGGGTCTTTTAATCAGTGATGTGAGCGGTCACGGCATTCCGGCGGCGTTGATTACCGCCATGATGCGTATGGGCTGCGCCCTGCATCACGATATGGCCGCCAGTCCGGGCACCCTGCTCTCTCATTTGAATCGTCATTTGTTCGAACGCACCGGCGATCATTTCGTGACCGCTTTCAGCGCTTACCTGGATATAAATAATCGTTCGGTGCGATTCGCCAATGCCGGTCATTGCTACCCGTTGGTTTATCGGGCCGCTCAAGACGATGTTCTGGAGATGGCGGTTCGGGGACTTATGCTGGGACCGTTTATTATGGAAGATTATCAAGAAGAATCGTTTGCATTGAATTCGGGCGATCGTCTGTTGTTTTTTACCGACGGACTGATCGAGAGTCGCAATGCGCGCGAAGAAATGTTCGGTGAGCAGCGGCTGGCGGAATATCTCAAGCAGGCGCATGCGCAACCGTTGCCGGAATTCATCGACTCGCTGATTACAATTGTGACCGAACATCATGGCGAGCGCATCCGGGAAGATGACATTGCGTTGATCGGTATTGATATTGAATGATGATGTCGGCGCGGACGACACCTGAAGCCTGTCGATTTCGAGCGGCATGCGGGTTCCGTGAGTATCGATTGACCGCCCGTATCCGACCTCACAGGCTGTCAGGTACATATGATTGATATTACCGGCAAAGCCACCAGTTTACGCACCGCCAGGGCCAGTGGCAAGGTGCTCTGTGATGAAGCGACACTTACAGCCCTGCGCGCCGATCAATTGCCCAAGGGCGATCCGTTCGGCACCGCCCGGGCGGCGGGATTTCTGGCGGCCAAACAGACCGCGGCACTAATTCCACATTGCCATCCTATCAGCATCGACGGATTACGACTGGACTTTCAGACTCTCGATTATGGCATTTTAATTGAGGGGGAAGCTCGCACCATCGGGCGCACCGGCATTGAAATGGAAATTCTTACGGCGGTAAGCGTGGCCGCCCTGACGCTCTATGACCTTTTTAAGCCTTTAAAAGGAGAGTTGAGTATTACCGACATCCGCCTGGAAAAAAAGACCGGCGGTCGATCGGCCTTAAAAAAATACGCGCGCCCCGGATTGCAGGCCGCCGTACTGGTTTGCTCCGACAGTACCGCCGCGGGTAAACGCGAAGACAACTCCGGTAAAGTAATTAAAAGCATGCTGGAATCGTATGGCGTATCGGTACCGTACTATGAAGTGGTGCCGGATGAAGCGGAGCAGATTCAGTCTCATTTGCGGCGTTGGGCTGCGGAAAACATCCCGTTCATATTTACAACCGGCGGTACCGGTTTAAGTCCCAGGGATCGTACCGTAGAAGCCGTGCGGGCCTTGATTGATCGGGACGTTCCCGGCATCGCGGAAGCCATGCGAGCTTATGGTCAGGAGCGCACACCCGTAGCCATGCATTCACGTTCTCTGGCCGGTGTGATGGGTGATTCACTGGTAATCACCTTGCCGGGTTCCAGTAATGGCGCCCGGGAAAGTCTGGAAGCGCTTTTACCGGCCGTCTTGCATGCCACCAACATGATTCATGGTGGCGGACACGGTTAATAGTGTTTGCTTTTCAATACGAATCGTTTCAGTCGATTTGAAATACGCTTCGATTCAGGTTGTTAAAAAGCGGCAATCATCCGTGTGATGGCCCGTTTTACCACGGTCGCAAAATAGCGTGGTCCCTGTTCGCATGGCCCTTACTCCGGGTTGATGGGACGATCGGTCATGTTAAATACCATCTGAAACCATTCCGGAAAATCGCGATATCGTTTCTCGGGTTCCAGTCCATCCAGGAGAATGTACACCGGATACTCTCCTGCGGAATTGCGTTCGTTCGTATCAAAGGCAAACTGGTCGTTGTTCCAGGACGCGAAGATGATGAAAGCCGGGTTTTTTTTATCGCGAAAGGGTTCTATGAAGTGAAACGTATTTTTATCGTACGAACCATAGTCGATGGTTTCTCGATAACTGGACGGAAATTGGACGCCGAATTCTTTTTCCCAGGCCGCAATTTGATCCGCGGGAAAAGTGGGTGTGTTATAAAATAGCCCGACCCTTCGAAAGCCTTCAATAACGCCGCCGATTATGGGATGGTTGATCGTCTTCTCACTCATGGTATGCTCCTGCAAATCTGGACTCTGAGTGGGGTGTCAAAAAACTCTTTCGGTCGATAGCGACCGGACCGGCACGCACATCATGTCGTCGCCGTCTTTCACCCGCATCATTTCGGGGCATATTTTCCCGCCCACTACGGAGTTTAAAGGTGAAAACAAACGGGATGAGCTTGATATATATCACCAAAACCGGGAAGCGGTTATACTAAATCATCGTGATTTTCAGAGTTGCCTATGCTCGACTTCCAGACCGCCATCAATGCCCTGCACCAGCATTTGCCTGTCGCTGATTATCTGCAACGCCCGGCGGAACAAATCGCGCTTCACTCCGCTATGGGACGGGTTCTTGCGAAAGATCTGCGTGCCGATCGCGACCTGCCACCATTTCCGCGCTCCATGATGGATGGATTTGCGATTCGCAGCGCCGATTTTGAATCGCAGCGCGACTTCATGGTGATCGGAACCGCTCTGGCCGGTCAGGAACATGACCTGCAAATTGGCGCCGGTGAAGCGGTGCGCATTATGACCGGCGCGGCGGTACCCGCCGGCGCCGACAGTGTTATAAAAATAGAGGAAACTTCCGCATTCATTTCGGGCCGGTCCGGCAGTGTGGCACCTCAGACCACGCCCGGAAATGTTCGTTTTAACACGGATTCGGTGAACCCCGGTCAGAATATTTCACCCCGGGGAGAAGAAGCGCATAAAGGTGATGTACTGGCGGCTTCCGGTACTACTATCGACGTATCCGTTCTCACTCTGGCGGCGGCCACCGGTCAAACGCAATTGGCCGTTCGCGCTTTACCGAATGTTTCTATAATAGTGACCGGAGATGAACTGGTAGCGGTGGAGGATACGCCTGGGCCTCATCAGATCCGCAATAGCAATGGCCCCATGTTGTCGGCTCTGTTGGAGGAACTGGGAGTTCAGGCCCGAACGTTTATGGTAGCGGACCGACCGGATGCCATACGTTCCCTGCTGGACCGGGTTCTGGATGAAGCCGATTTTGTGCTCCTGACCGGTGGAGTTTCCGCCGGTGACACTGATTTTGTTCCCGGTTTGCTTGCGGAAGCGGGTGTCCAATCTATCTTTCATAAAGTGCGGATGCGTCCCGGTAAACCAATCTGGGCCGGTGCACGCAAGCAAACCATGGTCTTTGGATTACCCGGGCCGCCCTTCTCCTGTCGGATAACATTCAAATTATTTGTAGAGCCGGCCGTTCGTCGTTGTATGGGAATCGTGGAAGCAAGCATGCGCAGCGTGCCCATGCAGACGGCTCGATCAAAGAAACATGACTTGATTGAATTTTTTCGGGCACGCGTTGTTTACAGCGATGAAGGTGCGCCGTCCCTCTTCAACATACATGCGCCGGCCGGCGCTCATTCCATTGAAAGATTACAGGTGATTTCGCATAGGGGCAGCAGCGACGTTACCGCCACCCTGCAAAGTACCGGCATTGGTGTCCACCCGGCCAACCAACCGGAGCTCCGCCCCGGTGATGCGGTGCTCTTTCTTCCCTGGTAAACTCATGTCTGCCAATGTCCATAAAACACCGCTGGGGTTGGTACTGTGTGGTGGAATGTCCACGCGCATGGGCAGTGATAAAGGTTTGCTACGAGGAGCGGACGGACGTCTGTGGGCCCTGGCTTTAACGGAACTGCTGGAACAATATGTCAGTGATGTGTGTATTTCTATTCGTCCGGAGCAAGCTTCCGCCTATCGCACGCACTTTCCGGATGAATGCTTGATTCAAGATCGGCCCATTGCGGCCGGGCCGATGCGCGGATTGCTTTCGGCGTATGAACGTTTTCCGGAACGCGATTTGCTGGTAGTCGCCTGTGACCAGCAACTATTGGACCAATCCATACTTTCGATGTTAATGCAAAGCTATGCGGAGCAAACACGGGCACCGGCACTGGCTTTTTTCGACTCCCATGGGTGGCAGCCCCTGTGCGCCATTTATCGCGCATCGTTTTTTGTGGAATTGAAAAGCAAACCGGTCAGTTTAGACAAGGCCGGACACAGTCTACGCCGACTGCTCTCAATCGTACCGGCCTTCCCGATTGAAATCCCATCTCAATTAGAAACCAGCCTGCGCGGATTTAATTCTCCCTTAACAATCGAATGATAATACCTGAGATTTTCTTCGCATGGCCTACCTGGCTGATAAATGTCATATCTTATTTTACGCTTTCGTGATAAGTTAAGACGTTTTCGATGTGTGTTAAGTCGTCTTATAGGAATGAAAGGAGGACATGCACGTATTTAAAAAATCATAGCAAGCGTGTGTTCATTAAATCGCATTCAAAATAAAAAGCTCATTAGAAACAAACAACCATCCTGACAGTTGCTGCAAGTACGGAATTTGCCAGGAGAAAGTACGGAGGCGCATCATGAAGAATCGATTCAGAGAGGCTGGCTTTCTCGCCGTTGTCCTCTTCCTGTCGGGAGCCCTGGTCACGGGACTCTTTGCAACCAACGGAACCTATATGACGGCCTATGGCGCGCGTGAAGCCGGGATGGGCGGCGCTACCCTGGCCGTAGGCAACGGTGTCATGGACCTGGAAGCGAATCCGGGAAATCTGTCCCGCCTGGATCGCGCTGTAGCCGAAATCGGAATTGGACTCCTGATGCCGCGCCTGGATTATCAGGACGCTTTTTATGATGCCGATCCGTATCTGGCCTATTCCAATCATCGAGGCGGAGCGGCGAATATTTTCCCGGTACCCTATGCGGGTTACGTATCCCCCGTCGGCGATCGATTGGGCTGGGGTGTGGCCATGTATGGCCAGGGCGGTATGGGCGCCGATTTTGAAGGCATCCGACGTCCGCTGAATGATCCGGGCTATGCGCCGATTTCCCTGAACCAGAAATTGAACAGCAACATCCAGGGTTTCGGAGATACCAAACGCATCACCGAGAATACCTACTCCTTCCTGGCCATCGGTCAGGTTACTCCGGGAGTCGCGTATTCGTTCGGCGATTTGCACGTGGGCATTGCCGCGGACTTTATCTATTCCAAGCTGGAGTTCCGCTATACTTTCAGCGATCCCACCGGCTCGCTGGAACTGCCCGGAGCGGGCTACCGCTATAAAAGCGATAACGCCTATGCTTTCTCGGGTAAGATCGGTCTGGCGTATGACATCAATGAGAATATCTCGGTAGCCTACGCTTATAAGGCGAAGTCCCGCCTGTACTATAACGGCGACATGTCGGTAAATGCCGGCAGCGCCGATTGGACCTACTGGCAGCCGGCGCAGACTTCCATGTATCTGGACTTTCCGGAAAAGCACAGCGCCGGCATTGCTTTTCGTTTCGATGCCTGGACCATCGGCATCGATATCGATTACATCAAATGGGGCAGCGCATTTCGGACCGTGGATTTCAACCTGGATCGGACCATCGTCACCACACCGGTGGGTAACAACATTGATAACCTGAGTTTCAACGTATACTGGCATGACCAGAAAGTATACGCCATCGGGGTAGAGTACAAACCGGACGGCATAGCGTATCGATTCGGCTACAACTATGGTCGCAGTACGGTGCGCGAACAGGGCGTAAATCCCATCTTCCCCGCCATTTCGGAACACCATGTATTCGTGGGATTCGGATTCGGCGACGAAGACACCGAGTTTGATTTCGCGCTGGAATATTCACCCAAGAGCCGTGAGGCCGGTAGCCAGACCAACGACTGGACCATCCTGCACTCATTGTTCGGTGTGAGTAACATCAATAACATAAAAACACCATACTTTCAGCATTCAACGACAATGTATCAGATCACACCGCATATCGGAGTGAAGATTAAGTTTTAACTATCGAGTCGGCCATCGGGAGAAATGAAATTGAAAATAAATCAAGCAAAGTATTTTCGATGAGCCGACTCCATTATTGGCATAATAATTATACATTATACCGTATGAAATGAAGAACATGTAACTTTGTAAGGCAGATTGACCATGATTACGCGCAAAAAGTTTTTGAAAATAGGTGCCGCGACATTTGCCGGAGCGGCGGTAGGTTCGACGCTCTTTCGAAAGAAAGACGTATTGCAGGCCGGCCAGCAAACCGTCACCGAAACCGACGACGTCCGGCAAATTCCTACATTCTGTGAAATATGCTTCTGGAAATGCGGAATGATCGCGCACGTGAAGAACAATCAGGTGCTGAAAGTTACCGGCAATCCGGATCATCCCCTGGCAAACGGGCGCCTGTGCCCGCGCGGAACCAGTGCTCTGGGTATTATAAACGATAAAGATCGTCTACAGACTCCGCTGATCCGCGTTAAAGAAAACGGAGAGGAAACTTTCAAACCGGTCAGTTGGAATGCCGCTTTTGATTACATTGCCGAGAAACTGCAGCCCATCATCGAACGGCACGGAGCCGATAAAATCGCGCTTTTCTCACATGGCCACGGCGGCAGTTTTTTCAAAACTCTGATGGCGGCTATGGGCAGTAAAACCATTACGGCGCCCAGCTATGCTCAATGTCGCGGGCCCCGGGCGGAAGGATTCCGCCTGACCTACGGATACGGCGTCGGATCGCCGGAGGTAATCGACATGCCCAACGCACGCTGCGTGGCCATGATCGGAACTCACCTGGGCGAAAACATGCACAACACCGCCGTGCAGGATTTGAGTATCGCCATCGAACGGGGAGCGTCGTTCATTACCGTAGATCCGCGCTATTCCACCATGGCGGGCAAATCGGATTACTGGTTACCCATCAAACCGGGCACTGATATCGCTCTACTACTGGCCTGGATGAACGTGATGATTCAGGATGAAATCTATCAAAAAGATTTCGTAGCCAATAATACGGTGGGCTTTGAGCAACTCAAGGAACATGTGCGCAATAAAACTCCCGAATGGGCCTTCGTGCAGACCGGCATCGAACCGGAAGTCATTCGTAAGACGGCGCATTTGCTGGCGCGCAACGCTCCCGCCGCCATGGTGCATCCCGGAAGGCATGTGGTCTGGTATGGGGATGATACCCAACGGTCCCGCGCCATCGCCATCATAAACGCGTTACTGGGCAACTGGGGTAAGAAAGGCGGCTTCTATATTCCGGCCAGCTATCCCATGGCATCCAATGGATCGCCGCCCTATCCGCCGGAACAAAAGTATCATTTTCCGGACAGCATGTACTATCCCTTTGCCACGGCCATCCCGGCGCAATCTATTGTACAGGCTTCGCGCATGGACGTGGAGGATATTCCGGCCGAGGAACGCATCCGCGCATGGATCGTGTATGGATGCAACGCGCCAATGACCCTGCCCGATCCGGAGGGTGTGGAAAAAGCCATGTCGGCTCTGGAATTGCTGGTAGCGGTGGATATACTGCCCATGGAAATCACCGGGTATGCCGATGTGGTACTGCCGGAGTGTACATTTCTGGAACGTCATGATGATTTTGACGCGCGTCCCAATCGCACTCCGTACGTGGCCATTCGACAACCGGTAGTAGAACCCATGTATCAATCCCGTCCGGGCTGGTGGATCGCGAAGGAACTGGCGCGGCGGATTCAGGTGAACGGTGAGTCGCTGGAGCGCTACTTCCCATACAATAATCAGGAAGAAAAACTCAAGACGGAAGCGGAGCTATCCGGTTTTTCATATGAAGAGATTAAAAGTCGCGGTGCCGTCACCAAATCGGCGGTAATATACGATTACAATCCGCAGATGCGCTTTCCCACTCCTTCCGGTAAGATTGAACTCTACTCGGATGTTTTGAAAGAAGTGGGATTTGATCCGCTGCCGGAGTATTATCCGCCGGAAGAACCGCCCAATGGATATTTCCGACTCCTGTTCGGACGCCATCCGGTGCATACTTTTTCACGCACCACCAATAACAACGTGGCCCTGGAAATCTTCGGCGAGAATGAGCTGTGGGTGAATGCGAAAGTGGCCGACTACCTGGGTTTGAAAAGCGGCTACTATGTAACTCTGGAAAACCAGGACGGCGCCCGTAGCGATAAAATCAAGGTGAAAGTGACGCAACGAATCCGCCAGGACTGTGTTTAC
>JAGRMX010000132.1 GCA_020441025.1 Leptospiraceae bacterium | reverse complement strand
CGAAGTCGGCTATGCCTTTCTGGTAGATGAGACCAATCGCTTTGTAACTTTCTCGTACCCCGATTCGGTTAGACTGGTGGATTTGAATTCGGAGGAACAGGAAATCCTGGAAACCGTAACCGTACAGGATATGGCCGGGCGAGACGCGCGCTTTGCGACCATCGCGGACGCGCTGGTTTCCATTAATCGTCAGCTGGTGAACAACACGGCCGGCAACAGCGATTACGATGCCGACATATTAGAAACATTAAAAACGCATGATGCCGCGACCATTGGTGATCGCGCCCAGATGTTGATGACGATTTTAATGGATCCGCTGAAGACCGAAGGCGGGGGCCCATCGGATGCCGGGATGTTGCAGCGCCAATTGCGCATCGGCGACGATTTCATTCTGGGGGAGAACGCACTGGTATATGTTTTTCACGCACCCCGCACATACTGGAAATTGGTACTGGTGCAACCGCTTTCAACCGCACGCACCGCGGTAATCTGGATTGGAATCAGTTTAATGCTCGTTCTGGGCATCGTTCTGCTGATTGGTATATTCTTTACCGGCTGGTACATGCAGCGCGCCATCAAACTGCCGCTCAAAGAGACCGCACACGCCACCGAAAGCATGCGTGTGGCCGTAAGCAAAGGGCAATTCCGGCAATTATCCGAGTATGTGATTCCCGACCCGGACAATACCGAAATCGGTCGAGTGGCCCACCGGATCAATCGCCTGCTGGAAACCACGGCGGAAGTCGGCGGCGATCTACAGAACAGATTGGAATCCATGACCACCGAAAGCGGACTTTTAATGGAAGAAGTGGAGCGCTTGAACGATCGTCTGAATGACATCAAGTTTCATCGCAGTGGCGATTACTTTTTAGCCTCCCGACTGATACAACAGCTCAGCGGCAATCATACCGACGAAGGTCCCGTCCGGATTGAAACGCATATCGCGCAACAGAATCAGTTTACGTTTAAGAGCTGGCGCGCCCAGATCGGCGGTGACCTGGTAGTAGCGCATTCGCTGCAATTGAATGGACGACCGACCACCGTGTTTTTGAACGCGGATGCCAGCGGTAAATCCATCCAGGGCGCCGGCGCCATTTTAATCCTGGCGGCTATCTTTCAATCCCACATTGAACGCGCCCGTTCCGTTCGCACCGTGCGACGCATGCCCGCCGAGGTCTGGTTGCACGGCGTGCATCAGGAAATGGCCCGGGTGTTCGCCGGCTTCAATGGCACGGCCCTGGTTTCCCTGTATATGGCGGCCATTGATGATGAATCGGGCGTGTTGTTCGGTATCAATGCGGGACATCCGGCCACACTGTTGTATCGCAACGGACAACTCAATCGTCTGCCGGGTGAAGCCGATTTTGGTCGGTTGGGCGTCGATCTGGAAGACCGTGAGCAGCCCTTTGCACCTATGACCGTGTTTGCTTTACAACCCGACGATGTGCTGCTGACGGCGCCACGCGCCCGGGAGAATGCTACACCGGACTTCGCCGCGCTGGCAAAACAACAAAAAGCCGATGCGTCGGCAATTTTCCAGGCACTCACTTCCGACGCGAACTTGTCCGACGATATTTCTCTGGTACGCGTGCAATGGGATGGAGCAAAAGCCGGTTCCAACGCCGAAGCGGAGCAGGGCCTGACCCGCGCCCGCGAGATGGCCGCCGGGTTGACCAATGAAAACTCCGGTTCCGCCTGGCAGCCGGTTATTGATGAATTGCAGAAGGTACTTCAGAAAGATCGCTTTAACCGTTCGGCCATGAACAATCTAACCCGGCTGTACTATCGCGTGGGCGATTATCAGCAGGCTGCGATCCTGGCGGAACAATACGCGCGCCACCATCCCGATGATACCGAGTTTTTATTACTGGCATCGGTTTGTCTGTATAAATCCGGTCGCGATGATAAGGCCCGGGATTTCGGCGAACGATTGAAGGTGCGCCGTCCGGATCATATTGAAAATTTACAAAATCTAATATTTCTGGCCAACCGTGCCGGAGACGTGCTACAGGCACAATCGCTCGAAGCGGAGATCGAAATGATCCGCAACATTCGTTCCCAAAAAGCCGGCGCCCTGTTGAATTGAATCAACCGAATTGAATCAACCCCGTAGCGCGTAATTCCGACCGGTCTTGCCCGGGGCGAAGGTAATTCTTAGCTCGCGCCGATTGCACAGATGACCTCAGCAGAGCCAGGAATGCAGCGCCGTCTTAACTGCGGGGATTTGCTATTTTTTCCCGCAGCTCGACGTTCAACTTATAATTCGGCTTCGATTACTTCTTTGAAATCTTCATACGGCCTGGCGCCGTCCAGGAAAATGCCATTGATGAAAAATGCCGGAGTGCCGCCCACACCGATGGTCTGGCCGTATTGAATGTCATCGTTGATTTCCTGATTGATAGCCGGATCATCCAGGCAGTTCTGGAGTTCCTGCATGTCGATGCCCAGAGTACCCGCCAGTGCTATAAGGTTTTCACGCTGCATGGTCTGCTCCCGATTCTCGGTTCCCCGGCGAAAGACCTCATCAAAAAACTTCCAGTATGAATTCTGATCCTGGCGATAAACGCAATTGGCCACCAGGTGTGCGCCGCGAGCATCCGGATGCAGTTGATCCAGAGGAAAATCTTTCACAACCCAGCGCAGCTTATCGCCGTATTCGGCGCGCAGTCGCGCGGCAGTCGGTTGCACTTTTCTACAGAAATAACAATCAAAATCGGAAAACTCTACCACCGTCACCGGCGCATCCGGATTCAGCCGTACCGGATCGTCACCGACCGCCACTTCCTGCCGTAGGATCGGCGCGGGCTGCACATCAAAGCCGTAGTTTTCGACGAGTTGCTGGAATTCGGACCGCAGGGCGATGTCGGCGCGTTGGCTCTGTAAATGATTGGCAATCCGATCGCGCAGAGCCGCATACGATTCGCCGGTAAAATTGGGCGAACTTTTAAACTGGTCGTATGTTTGCCGGATTTCTTCTTCGGTGGCCTCGGGAATAGATGTACGGATTTGATTCTTGTAATCCTCTACACTGAGTCCTTTTTCTTCCGCGCCGCGTTCCCAGATTTTCTGAGCGGCCAGATTTTGCAGGGCGTTCATTAAATTTTGATTGTATTCGTTCTGCAGGCGACCATAAGCCCCCGGATCTTCGGCCTTAAGATCGTCGATGTCGTACGTAGTGCCGCCCACGACGACACTGGGGCGTTGGTCGCAACCGACCAACGTGACCAGCATAAAGCCGATGATGGAAATCAAAATGGAAAATCGTTTCAGGTGATTCATGGTATTCCTCAATTATAATCAGTGCTTCAATGGTTGCCCGGTAATTTTTACGCAGGCGGATTTCGATTTATACCCGGTGAAAATTCTTGCTCTCGGCTTCTGATGATTGCGAAGCGTGTATTTCAATCCGATGCCGCTCACTTTTCCGACACTGCGGTCAAACCTTCATAATCGGGCCGACAGCTGCGAATGATGCCGTGGGCTCCGGTTTGTATAAATTGCTGTAACGCGGTTATTACCTGCTGCTGGTCGGCGGCCGGATAGTAAGCCAGCAATCCCGGACCCGATCCGGAAATAGTTACGCCATAAATGCCCAGTTGGGCGCAATGTTCCTGCAACCTGGCATAGGCCGGAATCATGGCGGCCCGATACGGTTCATGCAGTCGATCAGAACGCAACGCCTCGGTCAATAAACTCACTTCACCGGTATGCAGATATTCTTCCCATAATAATATACCGCGCATATTGGAAAGGCAATCATTCATGGCCACGGCGCCAGGCAACAGGGCCCGGCTGCTCTTTGTGGAAATGGTAAAATCCGGAATCACAATGGCCAGGCCCAGATCGGCGGGCAATTGGCGAAAGACCGTACCGACCGATCGGTCATCGCGAATAAAACTAAACGAAAATCCACCCAGCAGCGCCGGTACCACATTGTCAGGGTGACCTTCCAGTTCGGTGAGAATCCGCACCGCTTCGGTTTGATTCGGCACCGGCCGGCCCTCGTGTTTCAGTACCCGCCGGGCGGCGCCGAATCCGGCTACCAGTGCGCTGGCGGAAGAACCGAATCCCCGGCCGAAAGGCAGTTCACTCCGAAATAATACACTCAGACCTGGAATTTCACCCGGGGGCATGCCCGCCAATTCCAGAAAATGCCGATACGATTGCCAGATGAGATTTTTGTCGGTTGGAATGGAAACGGGCCCGTTCGGATCACGCAAATCGCAGCGAGATTCGCTTAAAAAATCAAAATTGTACTCTGTATAACAATCCAGGGCCAGACCCAGCATATCAAAGCCAGGACCCAGATTGGCGCTGGTAGCCGGTACTCTGACCCGCAGTGTACCCCATTCCGTTGCCGGCGAGGACACGTACTATTCCATTATACAATTCCCGGAGAAACGGGAACCGGATTCAATCTGAAGATCGGGAGTACGCAGGTCTCCGTGCAGGCGTGCGGTCTTCATCAGATCCACCCTGCGGGTGGCCAGTACATTGCCCTGTAGCTGGCCCTCAATGGCCACCGACCCGGCTTCCACATCCGCTTCAACCCGGGCACTTTTGCCGATCACCAGGTGTCCTCCGGTAGAAATTTTGCCCTTGAAGCGCCCATTGATCTGAAGCTGTTTTTTAAAGTGTAGCTTGCCGCGAAAGCTGATGTCCTCGCCGAGCACTGTCTCGATATCCGCACTCATAGAATGCACGTGCAAACAGGGGCGGTTGCGGTCAAGCCAAACGATTCCATTAACGGTGACCGGTGCTTCGGATTTTTTCCTGCGACCGGCGGCCCGGTTAACCGTTAATAAAAGAGATGAAGCAGAGCTTACCCGACCAGCAGGACCTGCATCTGTGGCGCGTGCGCCCTTCGGAACAGGAAGGATTCAGCCGCAATTACTTCACCGAAACGGTGGAGGGCGATGAAATCAACGTAGATTATAACTTTACTCGCGCCATGGTACGTATCAGCGTGCGAGTGGCGGCTGAAAGCGGTCGCGAGTACGTTTCGGTCATCAAATCGGGTACCATATTACAGGAAAGGGAAATCGCCGGTCGCCGATCGCTGGATTTGACCTCCCGGATGGCGCCCTATTATGCCTATTTTCAACGCCTGAATGACGATGTCCTACTGCGCACCATCGGCGGAAATTACGGTCTGCCTACCGTTCCGCTCATGCCGGGCAGTCTACGGCATAAAAGCCGACCACCATTATTGCCGATCCATTCCCGGTTCAGCCTGCGGGCCTGGATACGCAAACATCTGGAACGCAAACGCACTCGCGAACTGCGTCGGCACGAAATGCCCTGGTTATTGCGGGTACTGGGAAGGCTGCCGGCTGAATTACGCGATATAAGCCTGGGCATTGGACTGTACTGGGCCTATACGCATTCCTGGCTAAACTTAACCGAGTTGGCCGGCTACCTCGGAGTACTGGGATTAATGGTCGGTGCCTGGGACTGGGTCTGGCGTCAGCGCGATCCATTTTTGCCCAAGGTCATGCTGTTTATGGCCGCGGCCGGTTTTGCTGTGTTTCAGCAGGTCCAGTATCGTATGTGGGCTATTTTCCTGTAATGCTCATATGCGATACCCGGGTCATCTATAGGATGATCGGGAGGTACCGGGGCCTTCGACCGGTTCGCAAATTTAAAACCCGCCGGATAGGGGCCGGGCAAGAAAATCGCCGTAATCCGTCCACAATCTGAACCTGGATTATCACTTGCCCGGGAAAGCCAATCCGGGAGAATCAGCCCGAATGGTTTCGGATCACAGGACATATACCGGACAGAATTCCAACCAGGAAATTGAGCAGAAGTATCTGACCTTCATTCTGGGCGAAGAAGAGTACGGTGTACCCGTTCTACAGGTAAAGGAAGTGGTTAAAGTGGAAAACCTGATTCCGATTCCGCATTCTCGCCGGTACTTTCGCGGATTAATGGATATTCGCGGCCGGGTATTACCGGTAATAGACCTCAAACAAAAGCTGGGCATCGACCCGGGCGAGAGCCAGGCGCAACAGCGTGCTATAATCATCGAAGTTCAGAACAAGCGCATTGGATTGGCCGTAGATCAGGTTTCACATGTGGTGCGCTTTCCGCCGGAAAATATCGATCCCGGTCCGCCTTCTTTAAAAAGCGCTACCAGTAAATTCGTAACCGGCGTGGGCAAAAACCGCGATGAATTCGTGGTGCTCATGAACCTGGAAAATCTCTTTGCCGACGATGAACTGGCCGGTCTGTTTCAGCGCTGATACCCTTACGAACAGCGCATCGGATTGTTTCCAATCGATCGCTTCCAAACCAATCAAATCCAATCCAATTCGAATCTGTGGCGCTTAAAAAGTGGCGAACCAACCACCGGTCTCGATCGATTTGAATAAAATGTACGAACTGCCTATCAGTAGAATATGATAGATATCGTTGTGATATTTGTGTTCGTGCAGGTAGCGATTCAATTTTAGCAGGGGCCAGGCCAGATTGGACAACAGCAGGCAAATCCAGGCGAGGCGCACCATACCCTCGGTCAAAACGGAACAGAGCGTGTATACAATCACCATGGCCACGGCAACGTAGGCGAAATTGCCGTTACCCGGTTGAAATAAACTCCAGATGAACACGCCCGCCAGTACGGCGGTAATGCCTGTACCGGTCCACAGCAGGGACGGAGGCATGCGTAGAGCCTGCAGGGTTACGGCGTTCAGCATCGTCACGCCGACCGCGATCACAACCCAGATAATATCATGCCAGCGGCGATTATGCTCCACAGCGGGAATATGAACGATAATTCCCAGCATTTTGAGAACGGTTATGGTCAGAAAGGTGAGTAAGATCCAGATGGTATAGTGCTCGGCACCCCGACTGAGACCGGCATATACCAGATACGTATAAATGAACAGGGCCGTGGCGTGCAGGGCGTTGGTGATTGAATTCATGACCGATGACCAGAAGAAAGCGTTCAGCCGCATCGCAAAGAAAATTTCCGTTTGACCATCGAATAGATGACAGAATTCTGGCTATCGGATTGAGGCGTTAGCTCAGTCGGTAGAGCATTTCCCTTTTAAGGAAGTGGTCCAGGGTTCGAATCCCTGACGCCTCACAGGAAATTATACAGAATTATCTTGTCCCGGAAATCGGGACAGCGGCTAACGCCGGTGCAAAAAAAGGGTCTTATTTTTAAGACAGCAGGACTGAGAACACGGCCCGATTAAAAAAAGGTCGTAAAAAAATCAGCCTGTAAAAAAAGATTACGCAAAAGTCCCGTTCGTCTAGCGGTCAGGACTCTGGATTTTCATTCCAGCAACAGGGGTTCGATTCCCCTACGGGATGCATCTTCCCAACGGGTACATGGAAAGGGGCAGGTGAAAACCTGCCCCTTTTTATTTCTGTCTGTCCGCGAGAAACATGGCCATAATGCTCCGGGAGATAATGCTTGCGTTTCCGGTCCTGAAAGAAAAATAAAAACCCCGCAGGCTCCGCCGGTGCGAATACCGGATGACCTGCGAATGAATTCGGCACACGCTACGGAATTATATGAAATCGCATCCTTCCTTTGCTGAGGCCGCTCGAAAATATCGGGTGATCTTCTTTGACGCTTACGGCGTTCTCAAAAACTTTCACGGCATCATCGAGGGAGTGCCCGAAGCCATCATCAATTTAAGTCGAAACGGTGTGGATTCATTCGTCATTACGAACGACGCCTCCAAATCACCCGGGATGATGGCGGAGCAATATACGCATCCGTCCCTGGGCAGTCTATTCAGCGTAGATCGTATTATCAGTTCCGGTATGCTGGCCAGTGAATTTATTCAGGCCAAGGTGCGTTCGGGTAAAATCGCATATCTGGGTAAACCGGCATCGGCGTATTACATTGAAGTGGCCGGTTGCGATCCGATTCCACTGGCCCAGATTGAAGATCCGGAAGAAATCAAGGCTTTGGTGCTGATGGATGACGAAGGATTTGATTGGTTCAGCGATATAAATCGTACGGTCAATTTTTTACGTAAAATGAATATACCGGTGGTCGTGGCCAATACGGATATTGCTTATCCGGTTAAATCCAACGACGTGGCCATTGCCATCGGCAGCCTGGCCAATATGATCGAAGCCGCCATCGGCAAAACCTTCATTCGTTTCGGTAAACCGGATTCGCAGATCTTTTCATTTGCCTACGCCCGCGCGCTGCAAAAGTATCCCGACATCCAGAAAAACGAAATTCTGATGGTGGGTGATACGCTACAAACCGACATACTGGGCGACAATAAATTCGGTATCGATTCGGCGCTGGTGTTATCCGGTAATACGCAAAAAGAAAAAGC
>JAGRMX010000131.1 GCA_020441025.1 Leptospiraceae bacterium | reverse complement strand
TAGCGTAACTCGGCGGTTTGGCCACGGGTTCCGGTCATGCGCACATGCACAAACGAGGAAAAACCACGGGCTTCATCCACCTTATTTTCGGACACTTCGATTTTACGATCCCGGGCAAAGACCGGCGCATTGACCACGTTCACCTGATCGCCAAGTGAAAGTGTCAGCGCTCCACACAGAATGGAAGTAGTAACCGGTTGCACCATAAACTGACTGATTTCACCACAATAGTCAATGCGAATATTGGTAACGTCGCCACCACAAATATGAGCCAATAATTTCCCGACGCGCTGGCCGCCGCTGAAATAGGGCTCCAGAAAATCCATGGAGTCCGGATCAACAGTGGGAAAGTTCAGTGCATTGCGTGCAACGCCGCTTTCAAAATACTCAATCAGTTCATCCACCGATTCCATGGCCACGGCGAATTCGGCATCGTCTGTGGACGCTCCCAGGTGAGGAGTCATGATGCAGTTTTCATATTTCAATAGAGGAAAATCGGCCGGCACCGGTTCGTTCGTAAATACATCTAACGCAACACCGCCCAATTTACCCGATTCCAGTCCCTGCGCCAGAGCTTCTTCATTATAAATTCCACCCCGGGCGCAGTTGATCAGTCGGACTCCGTCCTTTAGCCGGGAGAGATTATCCAGATTGACCAGGTCGCGAGTCGTATCGGTCAACGGTGTATGTACGGTTATAAAGTCCGCTTCACTCAGAATCGTATCCTTATCTTTGATTTCGATTTCCAGGTGCGCCAGGTTTTCAGCGGGAATAAAGGGATCAAAACCCAGAACGCGCATGCGCAGACCCCGGGCGCGCTTCACGACTTCCTTTCCGATGCGACCCAGACCGACCACGCCCAGCGTTTTACCGGTAAGTTCCACACCTTTGAATTTACTTTTCTCCCACTTCCCGGCATGCATGGACTGGTTGGCCTGCGGAGTTTTACGGGCTAAGGCAAATAACAACGCCAGAGCCTGTTCAGCTGTGGAGACCGTATTCCCTCCGGGAGCGTTCATAACTATGATACCGCGTCGGGAAGCTTCCAGGATATCAATGTTGTCCACACCGACTCCGGCACGAATCACCAGTTGAAGCTGTTTGGCGTGAGACAATAACTCGGCATCCACTTTCGTAGCGGAGCGAATGATCAATCCATGGGCATTGGCCAGTAGCGGTATCAAATCTTCGCGTTTGTATCCGCCATCATACAGGACTTCCAGATTCTCCTGTGCTTTCAAGCGGGCAACGCCTTCGACATCGAATTTATCAGAAACAATAATGGTTTTTTTCATAACAGGGTCAGCTTTTCCAGCCGGGCCCAGAGGGCAAGTCAGTTGAAGGCACCTTGCAGCGCTTCCGCCGGGGCATTATTACATGACGGTCATATTGGTTTGGCTCAATTCCATTCACATGAGCCGTTCAGATTTCGATACCGGTTAAACCGTCAGGTCTTCCGGAGACCGTGTTGCCCGGGTTGGGCGCTGCCAGAATCTGCGATGCCGCAACTTTTTGGCATCAGTTCGATTGTGTTCGGTTTCCTCCAGGGTTTCTTTGATGAAGGTTTCCACATAACGGAATACACGGTCCTTGGCGCGCTCGTGGGTTAAGAGGCTATGCATGGTGGTCAGATCCGGCGGCAAAATGAACATGTAGGCTCGCTTTTCGCGACTGTGAATGTTGTTATAAATGTAAATTTGATTTTCCGGACTGACGGTACGATCATTGGCCGCCATAATGGAGCAATACGGCACGGTGATTCTGGGTAGACCCCGGCGAACCGCGGGCAACGCCTGTTTAAAACTGTGCAGAGCCGCCACCGCATGAGTGTAGCGATATCCGACCCAGGGATTCAATCGTTCGGTACTCAACGGTCGTTCGCGATCAAACTTCAGAACCGGTTGAATGATTTTTAAGATGCCGGTGAAAATAGTTCCGACCTGGTGCAGGATGAATTTACCATTAAAGAATCCGTTAAAAAAAACGGGCGTGGAAATGGTAATGATACCGGCCGGCCGGAAGGAATCGGCGTTCTTGGCGGCCACTTTCAATGACACTGTGCCACCGAAGGAAAAGCCTACCAGAAAGAGCTTACGATAACGGGAGCGCTCTTCCAGATAGATGCGCTCCACATATTCCTCCCAGTGATAGAAGCGCGTGCGGGCCAGATCATCGATGTTCGTTCCGTGACCGGGCATTCGCAATCCGATTGCGGTATGCCCCAGACTATTCAAAAATTCGCCCAGCGGGCGCGTATTGAATGGGCTGCCGCCATAACCGTGACACACCAGAAAGGCTATGCCGCTCTCTCCTTCAAAACGCCAGGGTTCGGCCCCTTGCATGATGCCGTCCGCCCCCGGCTGTGGCGGCGGTGGTAGTTGTTTTTCCGGCAGGCCGAAATGCGCGACCGCAAAGAAAACAATCATCAGTATTAAAAAAAACCAGAATGCCGTCATATTCGGTTTTAGCGCCCCGCATCCCGGATCGCTTCACAGTGAGCAGCCTGCAATCAAAAAGCGGGAAAAAAACTATTCGGTACAGAGCACATCAGGCCCATGTCTGCCATGGCCGATTATACCCGTCGCTTGCATGTGCTTTTATCCGATGAGCAATTCGATTTCCTGAATGATCTGGCCCAAAGACATCGTCGTTCGGTGGGCGAACTGGTTCGCGAAGCCATCGATCATACCTATAGACCGGTCACGGATACCGCACCATTGTTGGCTGTGCAAACACTTCGCGATCACCCGCGTTGTAGACTCAGTTATAATCAGATAATGATAGGCGATGGCAAATATTAGTCATTTTATCGAGGCCATACATGCAGATTTATCTGGATAGCGCCGCCCTGTTTTTGCTCGCGAGTAACGATGAGCGAAGGAACGATTTTCTGCGACAACTGGAGGAGTGGATTCAATCGGATGGCAAACTGTTCACATCGGTAATTGCAATTGAGGCTCTATTTCTGCGTATGTACGATCTGGAGCAAGCCGGACTGGTCGCTATGAGCGATATGCGCTCTTTTTTACATGACAGTGCCGCGCTCTGGCAGGAAATCCTTCCATTGACACCGGCCGACCTGGGGCGTGCTCTGGAATTGCAGCAGATGCATGCATTGCGTCCCGCTGTGGCCATGCACGCGGCCATCGCATTGAATAATGGAATTGACCGCATCGCCTCGAATGACACAGCCTACCGGCAGGTGACCGGCTTGAAATTCTGGCCAATTCTGAACAATTCCCGGGGAGTTGATCCATGAGCAGTGTGGCATCCATAGCACAATCGGAACAGGTGATTCCGCTTTCAGAAGAAGAGGAAGCCATCCGCGATCTGGTGGCATCTATTTCGGATGGTGAACTCGCCCCGATTGCGGATGAACTGGATAAAAAAGAAGAATTCGCTCAATCCGTCTTTGAGCAATTGAGTGCGGCCGGCATCATGGGTCTGGTTATTCCGGCCGAATATGGCGGTGCCGGCGCATCGCTCCTGGCGGGAGTGCTGGTCATGGAAGAACTGGCGCGAAACTGCGGTGGGACGGCTCTGAGTTTTGGCGCCCATGCCTATATCGGTTCGTATAATATATATAAATTCGCCAGCGAAGAACAACGTCGCAGGTACCTGCCGGATTTATGCAGCGGTAAAAAATATGGCGCCTTTGCCTTAACCGAGCCGGGGCATGGATCGGACGCCATGGGGCTGCAAACCAGGGCCGTGAAAAAAGGGGACCGTTACATACTCAATGGTTCCAAAACATTTATTACCAACGGCAGCGTAGCGGATACATTTCTGGTATTTGCCCGCACTTCCGAGGAAGGGGCCCGCGGTATTTCGGCCTTTATCGTTGAACGTGATTTCCCCGGTTTTTCC
This sequence comes from Leptospiraceae bacterium, assembly GCA_020441025.1. GTDB lineage: Bacteria > Spirochaetota > Leptospiria > Leptospirales > Leptonemataceae > JAGRMX01. The sequence goes on along the minus strand of JAGRMX010000131.1, from coordinate 4,481 downwards.
AGCGGCAAACCCATGGAAAAAATGGGCATGCGCGCGAGTCCCACGACCGAGCTATTCTTCGCAGATTGTGAAGTTCCGCAAGAAAATCTGCTGGGTGCCGAGGGGCAGGGAGGTTACATGGCACTACAGGGATTGGATATGGAACGCACTCTGTTTGCTGGCCTGCCCATCGGATTGATGCAGGGCGCTTTGAATATCGCCCTGAAATATTCGTCCGAACGCAAACAATTCGGGAGCAGCATCGCCGGTTTTCAATTGGTGCAGGCCATGGTCGCCGACATCAGTATGCAGCTATATATAAGCCGATTGTTGGCCTATTCCGCGGCGCGAAAGCTGGAACAGGGTGAGCGCGTAACCCTGGGGGCCAGCTTCACGAAACTATTTGCGTCTGAGGCTTCAGTGAAGTCCACTCTGGACGCGATTCAAATCCTGGGCGGTTATGGTTATACCCGCGAGTACGGAGTGGAACGATTAATGCGTGATGCCAAACTGGTGGAAATCGGTGGCGGTACTTCGCAGATCCAGCGACTGATTATTGCCCGCGAAGTGTACAAACAGGCAGGACTGGAAATCCATTGAAGCACGAAAGGATAGCCCGATTACAGGCGGCCCGGGAGCGAGCTCTGGCAATGGGTGGGGCCGAAGCGCTCGAACGGCAACGCCAAAAAGGCCGCCTGAACGCCCGGGAGCGGATAGCGCTATTATTTGATTCCGATTCTTTTTTTGAAATTGGACTGCACGCAGATCATGCCGGTATCGCCGCCGACCTGGTGGATCGGCATGTGCCCGCTGACGGTGTGATTACAGGCTGGGGTCGTATTGATAATCGCGACGTGCTGGTGGTCGCCTATGATTTCACGGTTCTGGCAGGTACAATGGGTCGTACCGGTGAGGCTAAGTGTGCCCGAATTCGGGAATTGGCGACGAAACATCGCAAGCCGATTGTCTGGTTGATTGACTCGGGCGGAGCGCGGGTTCAAGAGCTGGGTGGATCTTATTTCGCTACTACCGGCTATTTGTTTCGCGAACAGGTAACTTTGAGTGGTGTGGTGCCCCAGGTCAGTGTTATCATGGGACCGGGAGCCGCCGGCACGGCTTACATTCCCGCACTGGGCGATTGTGTTATCATGGTGGCCGATCAGGGCACGCTGGCCCTCGGAGGACCACCGCTGGTCAAAGCAGTATTAAATGAAGAAATCGGTGAGCAGGATCTGGGCGGAGCGGAGGTACACCTATCGAGCTCCGGCGTGGCGCACATGCGTGCCGAGAACGATGGCGAGGCCATGCAGATGGTCCGCCGCTATCTATCCTATTTTCCGTCCGCATCTCTGGAAATGCCGCCTGTAAAATCGCATTTAGCTCAGCGAGCTTCGGACGCTTTGCTGGACATAGTTCCGGAAGAAGCCGCCACACCCTTTGATATGCAACAGGTGATTGACCTGATAGTGGACGCAGGTGAGAGCCTGGCCTACATGTCGGACTACGGACGTTCTTTAATTACCTGTTTTGCCCGTATCGGAGGGTACCCGATTGGCGTGGTGGCCAGTCAGAGCAGTCACCTGGGTGGTGTTCTGGAAAATGATTCTTCAGTCAAGGCCGCACGATTCATCAGTCTATGTGACGCCTTTTCGATACCGTTACTTTTTTTACAGGATGTTCCCGGCTTTCTGGTCGGCAGCCGCGTGGAGCGTGCCGGAATAATACGTCATGGCGCGAAAATGCTATACGCCGTCAGTCGGGCGACGGTTCCCAAGATCACCATCATTGTTCGCAAAGCCTATGGTGCCGGATATTACGTTATGTGTGGTCGCGCCTATGAACCGGATTACATTGCAGCCTGGCCCACAGCCGAAATCGCGTTGATGGGCGCCGAAGGAGCGATTAACATTATATATGGAAACAAACTGGCAAAAATGCCGCCGGCCGAAGCAGCGCAAAAACGCTCTCAGCTTGAGGCGGCTTACAGGAGCGAGGTGACGGCGGAAAAAGCGGCGGCTCTGTTTGGTGTTGATGACATTATCGATCCACGGGATACGGCGCCCATTGTGGCCCGCGTGCTGGAGATGACCTGGCAAAAGGAAGTGCAGCGTCCAAGACGCAAGCACGGCATCTTTCCGGTCTGAATCGATCAATTCGGTCTTAAGACGATTTAATTGACGCTATACGGCCGCGCTGAATTCTGGCCTGACTGTCACCCCCTGGGATGCGAAAACATTCCATAGGATTTGTAGCTCTGGTCCTTCTATTGGGATTGTTGATCGGAGCGGTGCTGGGATCTTTGATTCATCAGGTATTCGGTTTTGCCTTTTTGAATCTGGAGTTGTTTCAATCTCCGTTGGTTCTGGCGGATGACTTTTATATTTTGAAACGTTTGGAAATCCAGCTAACACCTGGAAGTATTCTGGGTCTGCTGGTGGCTATCTGGATGTTATTCATCCGGGGACGAATAAAAAAGGAGACCTGACCTATCACACGGACAATTGAGGATAAGAGGATGTCAACGATCTCGATGAAAAACCTGCTGGAGGCGGGGGTCCATTTCGGCCACCAGACCCGGCGCTGGAATCCCAAAATGGCGCCGTACATTTTTACCGCACGAAACGGCATTCATATTATTGATCTACAAAAAACCGTTCAAATGGCCAAAGTGGCATACGAAACTCTGCGCGAGTTTACCCACCGCGGTGAAAAGGTTTTATTTGTAGGTACCAAAAAGCAGGCCCGTAGCGCTATTGAGCGTGAGGCCAGTCGCTGCGGAATGTTCTATATAAACAATCGCTGGCCGGGCGGTCTGTTGACCAACTGGACCACTGTTAAGAAGTCTATCAATCGCATGAAGCGATTGGAAGCGATGGAAGAAAGCGGCTCTTTTGATGAAGAAGCCCGGACCAAGAAGGAAGCACTGGAATTACAGCGTGAGCTGGATAAATTGCGCAAAAACCTCGCCGGTATTCGCGATATGCAATCCATTCCGGAGATCCTGTTTGTCATCGATCCCAGTAAGGAATCGGGCGCTATTCAGGAAGCGCGTAAGCTGGGCCTGAAGATATTCGCCGTTGTAGATTCTAACTGTAATCCCGACTCCATCGACTATCCCATTCCCGGAAACGATGACGCTATTCGGGCAATTTCCCTCTTTTTGCAAACGATGGCCGACGCTATTATAGAAGGCACTCAGGGTATCGTGTCCGGCGCCGAATTTACCGATGATGACGCGACCATGGACCCGGATTCTTTCCAGGAAGGCGAATCGTTGAAGTACAAGGGTGAGTACGATGAGTCCGGTGAATTCATTATGGATGAACCCTTGAATCGAAACCGAGGCGAGAATGCCGAAGCCCCGGCCAGCACTGAGAAAACCGGTGAAGCGACCACGACTACGGAGACTGCGTCCGGTGAGAGTGCCGGAGCTTGAGGCAATGGTTGCACCGGCTTTGTTGTTTAATCGCAGGTGCGACATGATAATCTTTAATATCCTTTGAGAATTTCTTTCAAACGAAAACTGAGCATTTAAACAATAATCGAATCGAAAGGCAATCGGAATTCATGAGCGTATCAACAGATGACATCAAAAAGCTGCGCGAGATGAGCGGCGCCGGCATGATGGACTGCAAAAAAGCGCTGGCTGATACCGGCGGAGATATTGAAAAAGCCGCCGAGCAATTGCGCAAAAAGGGTCTGGTGAAGGCCGCCAAACGGATGGATCGAGAAACCGCCGTAGGTCGCATCGTCTCTTATATTCACGGCGGTGGCAGCATCGGAGTGCTGTTGCAACTGAACTGTGAGACGGATTTTGTGGCCAAGAATGAAGAATTCGAGGCTCTGGGACGCGATTTGTGCATGCAAATAGCGGCGGCCAATCCTCTGGCTCTATTGCCCGAAGAACTGGATGCGGAGACGGTGGAAAAAGAGAAGGCCATCCATCGCGAACAGCTCGAAAAAGAGGGAAAAAAGGGCGATGTCATTGAAAAAATACTTCCAGGCAAGTTGAATAAATTCTACTCGGAAGTGTGCCTGCTGAAGCAGCCCTGGATCAAAGATCCCAAGGTCAGCATTGAGGATTTAATCAAGCAGTACATATCCAAATTTGGTGAGAACATCACCGTTGGACGCTTCGCCCGCTACGAGGTCAGTTAAGTCAAATGAACACGGGTTTCCCATACGATCGCGTTTTAATAAAGCTATCCGGGGAAGCCTTTACGACGCCTGGCAAAACCGGCATAGATTACGCCCGGGTGGCGGTCATCGCCGAAGAAATCCAGCAATGTCACGAAGCCGGTATGAAACTGGCGGTCGTGATCGGAGGCGGCAATATTCTGCGCGGTCAAGAAGCGGCCGAGCACGGCATGGAAAGAGCCACGGCCGACTATATGGGCATGCTGGCTACCGTAATCAATGCCCTGGCATTGCAGGAGGCCTGCGAAAAAATCGGCATGGTCACGCGGGTGCAGACCGCCATCGAAATGCAGAACATCGCCGAG
>JAGRMX010000130.1 GCA_020441025.1 Leptospiraceae bacterium | reverse complement strand
GGATGGACAGAACGTTTGCGGAGTTATCAGCGGCCGAAAAAGATCGCTTTAGCCATCGCGGCCGTGCTCTACGCAAACTGGCCGAAGCGTTATATATACCGCCCAATTCTTGATACGGTTCGCTTCCGGCTTCAATTCGGAAAACAGACCGCGTAAACAGGTCTGCGTACGAATTCGAATGGGCACCGGTTGGAATACCAATTGGCCAGTACGATCTGTTCAATGCGAAATGGCCAAGACGATTTGTTCAAGGCGATCTGTTCAATGCGATCTGGCCAAGACGATTTGCTTAATGCGATTTGCTTAATGTTATTTATTCAAGGCGATTTGCCTAATACAAAGTGTTCAACGCAAACTATCTATGTGAATTATTCAATGCGCGATCGATTGCCTGGCATCTTCGAGGCTCATATACACCCGAAATAGTTTGTCCAGCATGGTCACTTTGAGCAGCTCGAAGATCTCTCCCCGACTCACCACCAGGCGAATTTCACCTTCATGCTTCATGACCTTGCGCTTGGCCGCGATCAGAACACCCAGGGCCGAGGAGCAGATATAAGTTACGGCGGTCATATCGATGATCAAGCGCATATGATCGGATTCGACTAATTCATTCAGCGCTTCTTCCAACCGATCGGTATCATACATCTGTATGCGACCACTCAGCCGCACTTCCGCCAGACCGTGTTCGGGATCGAGCTTTTTCTCAATATCATCCATGACTTCAACAGGCGCATTCGAAACCGGAAGACCGTTTCAAAAAGTTTCTTCGCGTAGTAGCAAGCTGAGCACAATTACTTTTCGGACGCCATTCTTTTTTAATACGCGCGCTGCCTCGTTAGCCGTTGCGCCGGTCGTCCAGAGATCTTCCAGCAGGATTTGCACCGCACCGCCCGAAGAACCATTCGGGGCGATTTTATCGTGCACCGCGAAAAAACGCCGATTGAAGATCTCCTCGCTCTGCCGGGTCGATTTCATTTTACGCAACCCGGCCCGGGCGGGAATTCCGGCCAGACTCGCCAGATATCGGGCCGGGTCCAAACAGGGCTGATACCGCCGATTTCGTCGGCTCAGAAGCCCGGAGTCTATATAGCACACCGAATCGATCCGCGTATTTCTTAATTCCGATCTAATACGACGGAGAGCCGGGCGAAACAGGCCGTACAGACGCCTTCCATTATGAAATTTCCAGTGGTGCAGTATCTCACGCCAGGCGGGAGTCAATTGATACAGGCTGATATGCCGATCAAAATACACGTTTCGATCGTCGCAAAATGAACAATGGGCATCTTTGGACGAAAGTCGCAGATAACAGCGATCACAGCGTCCGGCCGGTTGCACCCGCGCGCGACCGAGACCCTGCAAGCATTTGCCGCAAACCGCCCCCCCATTGGTGCCCTCATGGCATAACAGGCATTCGGTAACATGCAATAAATGGGCATGCCGCCCGAGCCAGGTCCGTAGTAACCTGAAATCGGCGGGTTGACGCAACCGGGATGGCGGAGCGAACGTTGCAGACGTTTTGATGGCAAGCATGCCCGGAAAGGGTCGTCATTGCCGCGTTTGTTGCGTAACATTTTGCGCTTTTTAATGCGCGTCGAAAAAAAAAAACGCCCGATCTTTCCACAACGGGAACAAATCGGGCGCTTGCGGCTCGGGCCCTTGCGGGCCAATCAGCCTGTTTTCAGAAAAAACTGATAATCAGCTTTCGCCTTCCACGGGCTGCAGTTCGGTTTGTGGCGGATTGTCATCCACAACGAATTCGGAGCGAACTACTTCACTTTCGTTACCGACCGCGTCTACGGCCTTGGCTTCGATGGAATGCGCTTCTTCAGTATCAAAGTAGATGGTATCGCTGTAAGTCTGCCATTCATCACTGTCATCGATGCGCACCATGATCTGGCTGATTCCGGAACCTTCGTCTTTTCCGGTTACATCAAAACCGGTGTTACGACGGGCATAGCGAGTTTCACCCACGTGAATGAGCGGTTGAGTCGGTTTGATAACAACGGTTGGCTTGTCCCCGTCCACTTCAACCAGCTGACTGCCGTCAACAGTTGTGTTGCCCAGATTGTCTTCCGCACGCCACTGAATCAACTGGCTACCGGATTCGGTCAACTGAATGGAAGCATTCTTCTCATACGTGCGCAGCTCAGAGGAGTTTACTCCATATTTAATCGACTTAATACCGCTGTATTTGTCGTTGGCGCGAATGGTGAAAGTGTTGCCGGGTGATGTATACGTTTTGCCGTCCTTCTGAACAAAGGGACGAGCCGGAACAACGGCAACAACCGGAGCGGTGTTATCGATGGTCACATTATATACGCGATCTACTTCCTGGTTTCCCGCACGGTCAACCGAACGGTAAACGATGGTGTGTGGACCTTCATCTTCAATGTTGATGGGACCTTGGTAACGACGAAAACTGCTGTCGTCGATTTTGTATTCCGTGTACTCAATGCGCGACAGATCATCGCTTGCGTTCAAGCGAAAATACTGACGGGAGTTGGCATACAGATTCCCGGCGCTATCTTTATACATAGCCGCGCCGACCTGCATAACCTGACCTTGATCCTGCATGGAATTGTCCGCAGTATTACCGGCTTCCTCACCAGGAGACATTGTGTCTTCTTCGGTTGCCTCTGAATCTGTGGGTTCCTGGGAATAGGCCGGGCTCAGCATACCAACGCTGAGAATAACAATAAGTAATAACCAGAGACGCTTCATTCATTCCTCCTGTCTAATGGACCCGGTGTTAAAATAAGTTCCAGAAAATAAGTTTCTGTCCGGAGCAATTTGCCAGTTGGCTCCTCCGGACAACGCGATTCGCAGAATGGGCAAAATGGCCCAAATCAGGCGATCTCCTCCAAAAAATGCGGGAAACTTCTTTGTGTCAAGCAACTGAGGAATATTTTCGATAGTATTAGCGGGCTGCTGAAAAAAGAGCCCGCTATACGATATAGGCGCTTTTTTCAATTCGGAGCAAGAGCAGAATTCTGGCGAAATTGGACCGTTTATCGACCGGACACTTTGCTCACGGGCCTCTACCATCATGCACGCGCGTATCAAAACTATCCTGTTATTGCTGCTGGCGACCCAGCTTACACCGGTGATCGCCGAACCGGCTTTTCCCGACCCACGTAACGTATTGATTGCGGATTTTGAAACACAAGCCGCGTGGCAGATACATTTTCGGACCCTGAGCGAGGCCAGTGGATATGTGCGCATAGAAGATCTGGACCCGGGCCCGATTGTGGAGTCCCCCGCCTATCTGCACATTCGCTTTCGGGGTCCGGGCCCTACCGGCTTCCGGATCCAGCCGGAAGAACCGTTCGCTCTGGAAGGCTATGTTGAATCCCTGGATTTCTGGGCCTATGGCACCGGGCGACCGGATCAGGTGGATCTGGAAGTCATCGACCAAAACAACCGCTTGCACCGTATTCGAGGAACTTCGCTTGAGTTCACCGGATGGAAACAAATTCAGGTACGCATACCGCCCGCCGTTCGGCAACGTGCCGGGCATATACTGGGACGCAACGGACTGCAATTCCGGGGATTTTTTGTGCAACCGGCGGCCGGGCAAACACCGGCGGATTGTCGCTTCCACCTGGACCAGATCGGTGCGAGGGTATGGGAGTACTATCAGGCACCGGGCATGGCCGACGTACTTTGACCGGGCATTGGTTCTTGAACCATGCGGAATCCAGTCTGTGTTGACTTCAGAAGTGCCGCACCGGTAGGACTTTAGATAGTGCGGTGCCCGCAGGTTCAGAAATCGCTCATGATCTCCGCGCGCTTGCGCTCATATTCTTCCTGAGTAATCAACCCCTCTTCCAGTGCCTGATTGAGTTCCCGCAAACGTTCGGTAGGAGTCGGTCCTGGTTCGGCTTGCTCGGCCGGTTGTACCTGTTCTGCCTGCGGTTCCGGTTCGGCAGACTCAGTTTCGGTCTGATTGGAATCTTCCGGAATATACTGCATATGCTCCAGAGCATCCGGCGGAAATACGACCCAGGTCAAATGTCGATGGCCGTTTACATCTTTAAAGGTAAAGTCGGGGCCGGGTAACAGCTCCAGATCGGGAAAACTACGATTCATGCTGATGGGCAATATTTCGGTCCACTCCCGGTCCAGTTCAAAATCGCTCTGCGAATACTCTTCCTGGATTTCACCAAAACACAAATTATAACCGGCTTCATCCACCCAGAACATGAGCGTCGTGCGATGATGGCGACTGAGCACCGATCGATCCGGATCGAATCTTGAAATAATAACCAGGCGCGTTTTTTCATCCAGCTGTTTCAATTCCCGGGCAATCTGGGGTGCCATGTAGTTCAGTTCTCCGGGATAAAACACACGTCCCTTCAAATCACCCCAGACATGTTCGCGCCGGAAACGCAAATTGCCCAGCAGGGCCCGTACCTGATCCGGCTCCAATTCCGGATACGGTCGCATGGGTGGCAGCATCTGTCGAATACCGGAATCGGAAGGATAATCGGCGGCCGGTAACTTAAAAAGGGCCAGATTGCGCCGATAAGAGAGCGACTCCATCTGATAAAAGCTGGTACAGCCCGAGAGTAACACCACGAGGGCGATGGGTAGGGTCCGGTGGATAGTCCCGGGAAGAATCCGGCTCAATTTGAATGCAAAGGTCATGGGTATTCCGTGGTACTGAATTGCGGATGCACGTATGTTATACGGATCGGAATGTGGAGGGCATTACTCAAAGAGTGCCGGGTACTCTTTTTGGGCCTGCTCATTCTCCATAACTTCAAATATTTTCAGCAAACCGGCCAGTTTGAAGACCGAAAGCAGGGCACGGCTCAGCCCCAGAATCCGGAAGCGGCCCCCCCGATTGCGAATGCTGTGTGCGCATTTGAGTAAAATACCCACACCTGAGCTATCCACAAAGCGAATGCGACTGAAATCTACAACTACCGTGGAATGGGTATCTTCCAGCGCCTGTTGAAATCCCTCAAAAAACTCGGGGGCATTTTCCATTTTAAGATCTTCATTCAGCCGGATGGCCAGAAGTTCGCCGGACTGAATCACGACAGACAGGATTTCCGCTTCTTCATTGAAGTCCGAGCTCATGATCGAACTCAGCAAAATGGTGGTTTATGCGGAGGTCAATTGCATTTCCAGGATTGCCGATTTCGTCTGATCGACCCTCGAAGGCCCGGAATCGGAAAATCCGGCATGCGGATGCTACGAGTAGAATAATCGGCCCGGTTGGTCTATTATCCAGAGTGGATTATTCCAGTTCGTCGGCCTGCACGCCATCTAAAATGTGGGGATGTCCTTCCCGATCGATGTATTCCACCTGAAACAGCCCCTCCGCATCCTGCCCTTTCACGGTTACCTGGATGCCCTGCATCACAAAAATACCATTATGCAAAAAAGTAGGTCGATTCAGCCGACGGGTTTCGCCCGTTGTAGGTGCGCTCACGTAGAACTGCTCCCGGTGGAAGCCGCCGTTGCCGGTTTCTCCAGGTAGATATCCTGCTTACCGGTGCCCTGGGTCATCAATCCAAATAGATGCGTATGCCGGGGATCAAGACGGGTGCCAATATCATACAGGGCGCCTTCAAATCGAGCGCCTTCGATTTCCACGCCGGTCAGCTTGGCCCAGCGTAAATCGGCCTCCCGGAGATCCGCGTTCTTCAGGTTGGCATTATTCAGGAACGTGCCGCGCAGGCGAGCACCACGTAGATTGGCGCCTTCCAGATTGCAGCCGGTCAGGAAAGCGTGTCCCAGATCGGCGCCTTCAAAATCGACGCCGGACAAATCTTCATTCTCCAGAATGACCTGGGTCAGCTTCTCACCCCGCAGATGCCCGTTAGCCTTTAACTGCTCCATGGCGTACGCCCGGGTAATGCGATCTTCGGGTTTGATACCGGTTCCATTACGATAATCGGCGACGGCCTTACGCAATGCTTCCACTGCCGATTGGGGATAATTTTTACGACGCTCCGGAAATTCAAACATACTCTCCAGGTCTTCCGCCGTAACCTGTTCCGCCTGTTCGACCGATTTACCCCGGGCCCATTCGGTCGCCATAGCCAGGGCCACCAGTCCGAAACCGCAGCCGGTGGTAGTATAGGTGGCATCGGATATGTTACCCGTTGCCTCATCAATTTTCAGATATAGGCGATAACCGTCGCCGCAACCCGTGTTGCGATAGGCAGAGACCACCGTGGCATCCTCCATTTCACGATAGTTCATGCGCTCATCGTTGATGGCCTTAAAGCGTTCAAAATTCATACTCATATATTAATCCCGTTTGTCCCCGGATACGTTCCGACCGCGGGCGTACATGCACCACCGCCATTGATAGTATAATATACCCCGGAACGGTGGTCAAGCTCAGGCGGGCGCCATGCTGGGAGACGAATAACTGTACAGCCCGTGCACCGATCCCTGCGCCTGGGCGCTCACTGTGCGACGTTCAAACCGCAGAGTGCCATCGGCCAATTTTCGATGCAATTGCTGTATGTCTCGCACGCCCATATCCTGAAAACTCAGGCGCAATCCCTGCATCAGGTAAGGTACGAACGAGAACATAGAGCCCTTATCCACCACCGAACCGGTAACGCCCTGGGCCACTTTAATGGATTGGTCTTCGGAAAAATAGCGCTTCTTGCCGCCCGCTTCCATGGCTTCCAGCGACGCCATTCCGCGATACCGCTTCAACCGGACTCCGTTTTCATAATAGTACTCACCGGGCGCTTCATGGGTTCCGGCGAACATGGAACCCATCATGGTGGTAGATGCTCCGATGGCCAGCGCGTTGGCGATATCTCCGATATTGGCAATGCCGCCGTCGGCAATGACCGGAATTCCATAGCGGCGCGCATAGCGGGCTGTATGATACACGGCCGTAGCCTGAGCACGACCGACGGCCATGGTATCCTGCGTGATGCAAATCGAACCGGGGCCCATGCCGATGCGCAGGGCGTCTGCGCCGGCACGAATAAGATTGGCGCATTGATCCGCAGTGACCACGTTGCCGCCGATCACATCGATTTCGGGATAATTTTTTTTCAGGAATTGAATCAGTTCAATCTGGTAGCGCGAATTACCCTGAGCCGAATCGATCACCACCACATCCACTCCGACCTTAATCAATTCTTCCAGGCGTTCCCGGGATTCCAGCTGAGTGGAAACCGCCGCGCCTACGCGCAGGCGCTTCAGACTATCTTTGGAGGCATGCGGAAACTCTTTGTGCTTCTTAATATCCGAACGACAGATCAGTGCTACCAGTTGTCCGGATTTGTTGACTATCGGCAGCTTTCCTTTTTTAGATTCTTTCAGTATGGCATTGGCCTCGGTTAAATCCATTCCGTCGTTGGCCACAATCAAATCCCGGGTCATAACATCGCGCAGCTTGATGTCCAGATCCTTTTCCAGGTCCACATCTCGATTGGTAACAATACCGATTAAACGCGAATTGCGGGTTCCGTCTTCGGTAATGGGAATGCCCGAAAAGCCGTATTTTTCCTTAATGCGGTACAGGTCGGCAATGCTATGATCGGGAGAAAGCACAATGGGATCGATAATAAACCCATTCTTAAAGCGCTTCACTTTCTCCACCAACCGGGCCTGCTCTTCGACTTTATTGTTGTAATGAATGATTCCGATGCCGCCCAGTAGCGCCATGGCGATAGCCATACGATCTTCCGTCACCGTGTCCATGGGGGAAGCCACAATGGGATATTTGAGCTGAATATTGCGGGTCAGGTTTGTTTCCAGATGCACTTCGCTGGGATGAAAGTCAATGAAGCCCGGCAAGACCAGATAATCGCGATAGGTTACTCCGGTGTGTCCCCGAAACAACTCGGCACCGCCGCAACCATCCAGGGGCAGTCCCTCATCCTCGCGCTCCGGAATATCGTCCGTCGGCTGTATCCGGTTGGCCTGATCGTTTTCCGCCATGGGGTTTTGTTGCCGATGAATCTGATCGGTTATAGAAGACATGTGCTGGCCTCAATACTGTATTCGGTTTCTACCATTATCAGAATGCGTCCCCGTAATGATAAGAAAATCGCCCCCGCCCGTGAAAGCCACCAAAAGCCGCGGAGATGTTCCGACCAGGACGACATAAAACCGGCGCGGTACCAACCAGAATTTTAGCAGGTGGTTGAAAAAGTGGCCTATGAATCGCAATCGGGACAATCGCCGAGCTGACGAAAACGCACCCGGGGGCCGGGGAGATACTGCACCGGCCATCGGCGGCATTCACCGACATGCGCTGACGTGGCAAGGCGCTCTCGGGTATCCGGTTGCTTAAACGGCTCGACGTTTGCGCAGCGTCTCAATTTCGGCAGAAGAATAACCCAGTTCGGCCAGAATGGTATCCGTGTGTTCGCCATGCGCGGGTGGTGGTCGACGCAGTTCACAGG
>JAGRMX010000012.1 GCA_020441025.1 Leptospiraceae bacterium | reverse complement strand
GGCAATTCGTCCGCCGCCAGGTATTTGCGCGTAATTTCATCCGAAAACGAGCGGATGTTATGGGTGGACTTGTTAAGCAAACGAAACAAACCGCCTTCCTGGATGGACAGGCGCGTGCCGCTGACCTGATGGGCGTCGGTCATGCGCAACGCGGTAAGCGTTTCCAGGATGCAGCGCTCTTCCGGGGTGCGAAAATAATTGCCTTCGTGGCCGGGCAGACTGCGGTAATCTTCTTGAAGTACATTGAGTTGAAACGCGACGGACTGGGGATACATTTCATCCAGCAACAACAAGTCGAGCACCAGTTCTTCGTTAAAACGCGTGTTGTAACGCTGTCGATAGGTGCGCAGACTATCCTTGATGCTCAGCAGTGTTTCCAGCAGCCATGGATCGCGTTCCACTTTTTCGGCATATACGGTCTCCAGCAGTGCGAGGGTATTCAGGGAGCGTTCCACCCGGCGTCCCATGTTCAGAAAACGCCAGCCCTGACCGCGGCTCATACTCTCCTGGCTCAAACCGGCGAAGGCGGATAACAGCAGTAATATTCGATCAAACGATTCTAATATGCGGTCCAGGTCGCTGTCGGGTCGCAACTCCTGTTCCATTTGATTCAGAAAGCGCCAGGCATCGTCGCTCAATCGATCCTGCACATGTCGACCGGCAAATAACAACGATAGAATACAATGGGCTAAACTGCCCGGGCGTTCATGGTTAAAAATCAAAGCCATGGTCTCGCGCAGGTTCGCGTCGGCCGTGTCCACGGATTCATTATACGTCGTGGGAGTGAGCGTCATGCGCTTCAACGATTGCAGTAACACGGCCCGGGTGCCGGATGCCAGCGCAAGATCTTCGGCCAGTTGCATGTTCAGAATTTCACGCAACAATCGAATCAGGTTTTCCGAGCGTTCCGTGTAGCGCCCCAGCCAGTACATATTGTTGGCCACGCGACTGGCCACGGCGCCCGGAGAACGCGCGATAGCCGGCGTACCTTCCCGGGTTGAAAGCAGGGAAATGCGTTGTCCCGGTTCGGATGTAATCACCCAGGTGTCTTTGGAAATGCCGCCGCGTTGATTGGAAACAATCGGACTGTCGGCATCGGGAGCCACCCGGGTCAAGCCGCCCGGCATGACCACATAATCGTTTTCACGACCCACCAGAAAAGTGCGCAGAATCATGGGCCGCGGTTCCAGACCATCGGGTACGAGCGTCGGCAGACAGGATAAACTGACCTGTTCCTGGCCTACATAGTGATAGGGATAACTGTGAATGGCCGCAATCAAATCCCGGCGGGCGTTTTCATTCAGATCGGCGGCGAAAATAGAACGACTGCGATGCGAAGGAAAGATGGTTTTGATGATCAATCTATCCAGATTATTTAAAACGTAATCACGTTGATGGCCATCGCCGCACCAATATGTGGGCACGGAAGGCAGACGTAAACTCTGCCCCAGTAGATGTTTGCAAATGCGTTCTAAGTACGGCAACAGGGCCGGATTATCCAGCACGCCGCTGCCGGGTGGATTTACGACCGTGACGTTATTCAGGCGGGCGGCCTGTAGCAGTCCGGGCGTGCCGATGAGGGAGTCGGGCCTGAGCTCCAGCGGATCGCACCAGGTATCGTCCATGCGCCGCAACAATACGTCTACCTGCTGGTTGCCTTCGAGGGTTTTCAACCACAGACGGCCATCCAGTACGGTAAGATCCTGGCCCTGCACAAGCGGATAGCCAAGGTAGTTGGCCAGAAAGGCGTGCTCAAAATATGTTTCGTTATCGGGGCCGGGAGTGAGAACCACTATACGCGGTTCATCCCGGGCCGTCGGCGCCAAACCCTGTAAGGCCTGACGAACGGCGCGGTAATAAACGGCCAGCCGGTGAACCTGCGCATCACGAAAAAGACTCGGCAAGGTGCGCGACAGTACCAATCGATTTTCCAATGCGTAACCCGAACCGGAAGGCGCCTGGGCTCGATCGGCCATGGCGATCAGGTTGCCGTCGGGTGTGCGCGCCAGATCGACCGCGTAAAACATAAGCAAATGATTGGCCGGATGAGCGAAATTGTGAGCGGCGCGTATAAAACCCGGATGCGAGTAGACCGCTTCGGCCGGCAGCACTCCGCGACGAATCAGATCCTGGGGACCATAAATGTCTTTTAATATAAAGTCAAAAATTTCGGCACGTTGTAAGAGGCCCTGTTCGATCTGACTCCATTGACTGCTGGATAGTACTAACGGTATGGGGTCCAGGGACCAGGTTCGATCGCCGCGTTCTTCGCCGTCGTAAATATTATAGGTAACGCCGTTTTGTTTCAGGATGCGCCGGGCTTCACTCTGGCGTTCAAACAATTCGGGCAGGCCCATATGTTCCATGGCCTGTTTGAGAAAATTCCAGTGCTCGCGTACCGCGCCTTCCGATGTAATCATCTCATCGTGATGGCCGGGCAGTCCGGCGTACCCGGCGAATGAACGCATTTGGTGTGTGATGGGCGGCATACGTTAATCAGGAGGTGAAACGCAGATCCAGGGTGACCGCATCATCGGTATGATTCATGATCTGGCTGGCAAGCATTTCCGGAGTAATAGTTACCGGTTCCATGTCGTTGGATACGACCAGTCGTCGGGCAATACGTTGCCTGGAATCTTCCGAACGCAAACATACACCGGCTTTTGTTTGGTCTGTCTGGGCCCGGTTCAAGGGCGGTGGTAACTCAGAATAGTCTTCGTAATACGAGAAAACGGCAATCGATTGATAGGGGCGCCTATCCGTATCAATTACCTGGAAACACAACGGCGTATGGACCGGCATCCAGGGGTGCAATGTGCCCGTCGGTGGTCGGCGCGCTTTAAAACGCACCGCGCCGATTCTGTTTCCCGCTTCCAGTTTCAAGAGCGGAACATACTGCCGATTGCATATCAGCAGAAAATGTGCGGGCAGGCCAATCAGTTTGATTTCCAGTCGATCCAGCGAAGCGTCCACGGGCCGTGCGGTACTAAGGCCCGGGTCGCTGCCCAGCACATTCCAGCATTCCAGCGCCTGACGTATTTCAATATGACCCGGGCCGATCGGCAGTCGGGCGTACAATGGGAATCGAAATTCATAATGCGGTTGAAAGAGTCGCGCCGGAATATAGAAACCGGCGTTTTTCAAATCACCCAGTACGGATAGTAGATCCTGTTCCAGAAAATGGGGTAAAAGAAAGTGATCATGCAACGTTTGCCCGAACCTTCGAAAGGGATGGTGATAGGCAGATTGATGCAAGTGTGTGGCCAATGCGCGAATGAGTATATACAACACAATGGTCATGTCGGCTGTTGGCAGGCTTTCGAAGGCGCGCAGCTCCAACAGCCCCAATCTCATTTCCAGCGGTGCCTCCGGAAATAATTTATCAACGCAAAATTCGGAACGATGCGTGTTGCCGGTTACATCCACCAGCAGATGTCCCAGACGCCGCCCCGCCTCCCATAACAATCCGGTCTGATTGTCCGGCAGATTCTTAAAAGCCAATTCCAGTTCCGTAAGAGTTTCCTGGCGGGCTTCGTCAACGCGCGGCGCCTGGCTGGTAGGGCCGATAAAACGTCCGGCAAATAAATACGAAAGCGCGGGATGATGCTGGAAGTAGGTGATCATGCTGCGAAGTAGCGCCGGTTCGCGCAGGAATATGCTGCGGGCCGGGGTCGGTCCACCCAGGGTGATGTGATGACCCCCGCCGCTGCCGCGTGGCAGGCCGTTGTGTTCATAACGATGGGCCCGTAAATTTAAGCGGTCGGCGTGCTGATACAATCGACGTAACATGCGCGCGGCGGAATGTATATCATCGGAAGGAGGTAGATTCACTTCCAGCACACCAGGATCGGGCGTGACCAATAAACGCGGTAAACGTCGATCTAACGGCGGCAGGTATCCGGTGAATACCATTCGGGGCGATGGTGACATACGTTGGGCTGTAGCTTCCACGGCAGCGATCAATTCCAGAAATTCTTCCGCCCGGCGCAGGGGGGGAAGAAAAACATGTATGGGTTTATGATATAGGGTGCCCTGTAATTTTTCGTTGGTGTTAGATTTTTGTAATTCATTGGTTGCATCGTGTCGTGCCCTGGTTTGCGTAAAACCGGAATGCATATATACACACAGAGCGGCGTGGATTACCGGCGTATGTTCATCATTCAGCATAGCATGCGCTTTTTGCGCGTCATCGGATGTATGCTTTTGAAAGCGATCGTTGACCAGGCGCATGTATTCCGCATGCGAAGGTAAGGCCGGTAAATCCGGGTTGGAAGGATCGTGAGTGGCGGCAAAGGGCCGTTCGGGAATATTCTCACGCGGCAGTCTTAGAAAAGGAATGCGATAACCGATGTCCGCGTTGCCGGGTAGCAGAGTAATGGGCGTAGGTAAATCCCAGCGGCAACTGAGCCATGCATTCGATTCGCCCGGATAATACAGAGGCACCGCGAATGCGAAAGGCGATCCGTTCTCTTCCTGTAACGCGTGCATGCAGTCGTCGGGAATTCCCAGATGCGCGCACAGCAATCGTGTGAACTCGGTGATAGTTTCTAAAATAGTCTCTTCAGCGGGCGCATTCTTCGGTTGCGTGGCGTCGTCATTGGCCGCAATGTTATTTTTCTCCGACTGCGCGGTGAGACCATTGGTTGAAATCTGCGACCCGATTAATAAATGACGCGCTTCGAAAGCAGAATCTCCATCCGCGCGATAAATCAATCCCCGCGCCCAACGTGGTCGGTACTCGCCCGGATACCATTTGTAATCGCCATGAAAGAGCAGGCCGTTCCCGGCATAATCCGACTCCATAGCCAGTAACAAACCGTCGGCCAGTTTTTGTTTGCGTCCGCCCAGGGCGGCGGTATTCCACTCGGGCGCTTCCTGTTCCGGGGGATAGGTGAAAGTCGGTTCGCCGCCCATGGTCAGGGAAACATCCGATTTACTCAGCGCAGTTTCAATCTGTGTTCCGACCGTAGCTAACAGTTGATCGATTTCACGGGCGTATTCCGCATCGGTCGGTTTCCGGTCGGAGGAAATCGAAATCGACGATTCCGTATTCATGATCTGCGGTTGCGAGATGATGCGAATATCTACGGAGTACTCAAAATGATGATCGCCCGGTTCCACACTGCCGCTCAATACCGCCGTGGATTCGGGCGCGGGAGCGCAGGCCAGCGGAATGTAACGCGCGTCGGTTAAAAGACCACTGGTAGGGTCCAGACCCACCCAACCCGCTCCAGGTAAATATGCTTCGACCCAGGCATGCAACTCGGCTCCGGTATGCTCGGCCTCCAGGCGCGCCGCATAACCGGAAACAAAGCGCGCCGCGATGCCGTTATAACGCAGGAATATAATCAACAACCAGGCCAGGTCGCGACAGGAGCCGGTGCGGGCCAGCAATGTCTGTTCGACGGTTTGAATGCCCGGTTCTGATCGCTGCGTATACGTAATGTAAGCGTGTACCCATTGATTCAACGCCACCAGTAGAGCGATTATATCGGGACTGGTTTTCTGAATGTGCACCAGATCAGCGGTTATGGCGGCCGGAAACATGAGATGATGAGTGCGATTGTCACGGGAGCTCGGTGATTGAGCGTTGCCCCAATCCGATTCATCAATGCGCAGGCAGGGCGCCAGCCAGAGACGCAGACCGGGTGGGTAGCGCATGGGGGGGCGTACCGATTCCGGTTCAATCAAAAAATCAAATGGATTGATGGCGGGAATTTCAGCCCGCAACTTCGCGTGCACATCCAGATGAGTGAGGCGGCGTTGAAAAGTCCAGCGCAGCAGCGTGCTGTCGGAAGGATCGCGTTGTATGTGCGCAGTATCCGGCTCGGGTTCGCAATGTATTCGATGATGCGTAATGTTCGCGCGCGTGTGATTGGCCGGCAGAAGCCGCACCAACTGGGGACCGATCTGAACCGGACGATTGAAAGAGTATCGCAGGCGATGGGTTAATTCAATTTGAGTATGTTGATTGCTCATTTTCCATGCAACCTGCGAATCGCGCAAACGCATACGAGCGCGGCAGACTATTCTGCATACACAAAGCGTGCCAGGTGCATCGATTCTCTCATTATTAGCGTAGAATCGAGCTGTGCGGTATCCCTGGCATTTCGCCCGACAAATCGTTTTCTCTCCGGCGGTTGGCATCAGCCCTGTAAATGACAGGATGTTGTTTTCCTGGGCGTTTCGTTCGCTTTTTGGGAGCCTCGTTCTGTTCAGTTAATGAGCATCGCCGGATAGGTTCGTGATTCTGAAATTCGGACGGGGTTTCCGCGGTCTGTCTATCGCAGGTACGGGCATTTCTACGCCTTTTCGGGTGCTTTGCGGGTTACTCAGGGTTTTAGTCAGGAAGCACGGGATTTATACGGTCTGACGCAATTGGGTATGATTATTGCATCTTATCCATGATGAAAGATGTAACGGGTTGTCGGGTTAAGCGGCCGAATCGAGTGAGCCGGGACTGCCTGCATGAATTGGAAGCGGCCACTGCTTTTCTGCCCGCCGGTACAATACGGTAACCTGATCAAATCGTTTTATTTCGTGGGCCGGTGATTGCCACCCGGTTCCAGAGGCATACAATGAACGAAGTACTGCACGACTACACTGTCGGTGAATTTTACGACGAAATGTTTGATCGCCAGAAGGCAATTCGACCGGGCTACCGGGGTTTACAGGATAACATGTCCATGTTCAGTCCTTCCGAATTACACCGCCGTAAGCAGGCGGTCGAACGAACCCTTTTTCATATGGGCATTACATTCAGTCTGTATGGTAACGAAGGTGAACTGGAGCGGATTCTGCCGTTCGATATTATTCCCCGGGTCATTGAGGCCAAAGTGTGGAAGCGTCTGGATCAGGGATTGCGGCAACGCACGGAAGCTTTGAATCTGTTCATTCAGGACGTTTATCATGATCAAAAAATCATAAATGACGGTGTCGTGCCGCGCCATGTGATTGAAACCAGTCCCGGTTATTTGCCACAGTGCCATGGATTGCATCCGCCGCGCGGTATCTGGAATCATATTTCGGGAACGGATTTGATTCGAGATGACGCCGGTGAGTTTTACGTGCTGGAAGACAATCTCCGTTGTCCGTCCGGCGTGGCGTACGTGCTGGAGAATCGGGAGAGCATGAAACGGGCGTTCGCCGATTTATTTCACAGCATGTCCGTGCGACCGGTTTATGATTATCCTTTCCACCTGCTGGATACACTGCGTTTTCTTTCGGATAGAGAGCAACCCAATGTAGCCGTATTGACTCCGGGTGTGTACAACTCGGCTTACTTTGAACACTCTTTCCTGGCCCGCCAGATGGGAGTGGAACTGGTGGAAGGACAGGATCTGGCCGTGGTGGACGGCTATCTACAGATGCGCACTATCTCGGGATTTAAACGCGTGGATGTACTGTATCGACGCATTGACGATACCTTTCTGGACCCGACGGTGTTTCGACCCGATTCCATGCTGGGGATTCCCGGACTGATGGAAGTGTATCGACAGGGGCGCGTGGCGTTGGCCAACGCACCCGGCACCGGTGTGGCCGACGATAAGGTCATCTATGCGTATGTTCCCGATATGATTCAGTATTATCTGGGCGAAGAGGCGATTATACCGAACGTACCCACGTATATATGTGAGCGGGATGCGGATCGTGACTTCGTGCTCACTAACATTGAAAAGCTGGTGGTTAAGGCCGCCAATGAAGCGGGCGGTTACGGTATGTTGATCGGTCCGCATGCCACAAAGGCCGAATGCGAAGATTTTAAATTAAAAATTCAGGCCAATCCCCGTAATTATATCGCCCAGCCTACGCTGGCGCTCTCCCGGGTTCCGACTCTGATTGATGCGGAACGGTTGGAAGGTCGGCACGTCGATTTGCGGCCTTTTGTCTTAAACGGTGAGAGTATTTACGTTATGCCGGGCGGTCTAACCCGGGTGGCATTGAAAAAAGGCAGTCTGGTGGTGAACAGCTCTCAGGGCGGCGGATCTAAAGACACCTGGGTTCTGTCCGGTTGATATTAGTGAATCCGTCGGGAACTCATCGACGCCAATCGAGTTCTTATGTTAAGTCGTGTCGCAGATTCTATTTACTGGATGAACCGGTATATTGAACGGGCTGAAAATTACGCGCGCTTCATTACGGCCAATCTGCTTTTGATTCTGGATTTGCCCGATCGGACCCAGGAGCAATGGGAGCCGCTTATTTTTACGACCGGAGACAACGAACTCTTTCGCAAACTGTACGCGGAAGCCAGTCGCGAAACGGTGCTTGAGTTTTTAATTCAGAATCCGGATAATCCATCATCCATCGGTTCCTGTATTGCCAGGGCGCGTGAGAACGCCCGGCATGTGCGAGAAGTGCTGTCGCTGGAGATCTGGCAGCAGACCAATGAGTTTCATATGCAACTCAGGGACTATCTTACGGATTTTGGATCGATACTATCCGACCCGGTTGAATTCTGTAACGAAGTAAAAAAGCAATGTCATTTATTTCACGGCTATTTCGACACGAGCATTTCTCATTCGGAGGGCTGGTTGTTCGGTATGCTGGGTCGACAATTGGAACGTGCGGATAAGATCACCCGTTTGTTGGACGTAAAATACTTTGTACTGTTACCGGACGTGCATGCCGTCGGTTCTTCCCTGGATTTACTACAATGGTCGGCCATCTTAAAAAGCGCCAGCGCGCATGAAATGTACTATCGCAAATACAATCAACTGAGTCCCGCCAGCATTGTAGAGTTTCTGGTGCTGGATGGTCGCTTTCCTCGATCCATTCGATTCTGTGTGAGTGAGGCAGAGAACGCACACCGCGTGCTTACCGGCTCGCAACCGGCCAGTTTTTCCAATGAAACCGAGCGGCGCCTGGGGCAATTGCGATCGAACCTGGACTACGCGGGAGTGGAAGACGTTTTTCGACAGGGTTTGCATGAATACCTGGATGACATTCAGATTGGTCTGAATAATATTGGAGATAGTCTGGCGGTCTGTTACTTCCAATCCGATTGACGCGCCGACTTTCGGGTTCCATGCGCGGCAAATTTATTCTTTTACTGCAAGTATTTACTTTTTCCGGCATTTTCTTGGCGATCCACTGCCGATCCGGTGATGCGCCCATTGTCGGTCCCGAACAGGCCGGTGCACAGCCGGGAGAGTTTGAACTCGAATTGAATGTTAGCGGCCGCACACGCCGGGCGTACTTTTATTTACCCGATCAGGTAAGCCGGGGAACCGATCTGCCGCTGGTGTTTGTACTGCATGGCGGCGGCGGTGGTCGCGTTGATACGTACGACGATTCTACCGGTTGGCGCGCGAAAGGCGCGGCGGAAGGCGCAATCATCGTATATCCGTATGGCACCGGTCGGCTTTCCGATTATCGACTGCTTACCTGGAATGCGGGTAATTGCTGCGGTTATGCGTTTGAAAATAATGTCGATGACGTGCAGTTTTTTCGGGAGCTGATTCGGTTCGCGACGGATCGGCTGCCGGTGGACGCAAAACGCATTTACGCTACCGGGATATCCAATGGCGGCATGATGTCCCATAGATTGGCGTGTGAACTTTCCGATAAAATCGCCGCGATCGGTCCCGTGGTGGGCGCGCAGAACATGCCCGAGTGCCATCCGGATCATCCCGTTTCGGTGATTGCCATTCGCGGCATGCAGGATGGTCACGTGGCTTATTACGGTGGTCCCACCGTCGGCGCCGATCAAAACCATCGCTATGATCGACCGGCGGAGTACACGTTGCAATTCTGGAAGACCGCCAACGGCTGTACGGGTGACGTTCAAAAATCGGAGGCCGGCAACGTCATTCGTGAGGTGTACGCCGATTGTCGCGGCGGTTCGGCGGTTGAATTGATTTCCCTGAAGAACGGTAAACATGCCTGGCCGGGAGGGAAGAAGGGATACATATTTGGGGACGAACCCACACATGATATTTCCGCGACGGATGAAATCTGGCGCTTTTTCGAAAAGCATGCAAGGTGATTATTTTTTTGATGCGATCCGATTTGATTATTATGTATATCACCATGCTGGCGCTGGGGACAAACGCCTGCACGGTAATGGGTGACAGCGATCGTCATCCGGCCAGGTCACAACCGGTGCATTCCGAACAGCCCCTATTTTCCGATTATACTTTTGAATTGATAAATTTCCGAACCGACGCGGCGGCCCGCGCGGGGAGTACGATTATTGCGACTCTGAAAGAAAGCAATTATTTTGCCGATTTGCGGTATCGACGCAATGAGAAGCGCAATATTAAAATTGTGTTCGCCGGATTTCCGGATCATAAAATGCGATCGCATCGCTTTACCGGCGATCCCTTGCTTTCCGTCGCCCGCTCTATTAATCGCCCTCTGGCGGTACAATCGGCCTGTTTAATTCCCATGATTTCTTATCATCGTCGTAACATTGTCTTTGAAGTATGGCATAATGGGAAGCTGGCGGCCGAATACCGGTATGATAGCAACTTTACGGTCGTGATCGGATGGGTATCGTTTGTATTACAACCTTTCATTCAAAGTGGATTCAGACAGGCTGACGTTAGATTGTTGACCTGGGATTTTTTGAAGACGGCCCGGTCGGAAGGTGTATTCTTAGCAACCGGCAATGCGAATTGAATACGAGTATAAAATGCTATCAGTGAAATGCGCCTACAGATTTGTTCGGGTTAAATCCGCCAGCGGAATAAAATTTATTACAGCACTGATGTTGCTCGTCATGTTGCATTGCGTATCGTTCGCCGATCAGCCCATGGAGGTGACTGCCGATCATCCAGATTATATCGATAAAGATTACGCCGACAGCAGTATCGATTTAACGGGCGCCGATTTGCATCTGTCCGGTTTCGGATTTTTTGAACAGGATCGGGCTGAATTGAGCAGTCATATTCGGAAGAATTTTATTCAATCGGATTCGAATGATAGCGATTTGTTGTTGTATGTTTATCTGGAAGAGGATCGGAAAAATCCGGGCTGGATCCGTTTTGGCAACGTAATTGTTTCCATTTTCTCACTTACTCTGATTCCATATTATGAACATACAACCTATCGTCTGGGAGTGCGCGTTTCCAGGCGCGGGGTTGTGATCACTGATTGTATTGTTCGTACCGGTCAGAATGAGTTTGTCAGCGTCCTCCTGATTCCGTTCGCTTTCTTCGCATGGCCCGATGTTCAGCGTCGTGCTTCTCTTCAATCGGCATTTGATTATACAACTGCAAATTGCCTTAACAAGCGTTAGGGCTGTAAGGCTGGATTTGTCAGAGCTCTGACAATATGAGTTCAAGGAAGCGGTGGCATGCAATAAATGATCGAGAATTGTCAGGCGCTGACCTTGTTTAAGCCGGATAGCTGCATGGGGCGCTTCCTGGGCATTCCTCTGAGGATGCGTTTAATTTCAATATTTCCGGGGCAGAGGTGTTTTTGAATAAGTTGAATGCAGCTATCTATATCCATGTCTAATTTGCATGTAAAAAGATCCATGGCTGCATATCCTAATTCGGGCCATGTGTGTATGCTGAGGTGAGATTCCGCAATGACTACCACGCCCGATACACCCTGTGGTGCGAACTGGTGAAATTTCTCGTCCACTATTGTTCCACCGGCCACCAGAGCGGCCTGAGTCATGGTTTTTTGAATATCCGATAGATTGTCGAGTTTGCTGAAATCACAGTCCCAGAGTTCTATCAGGTAATGTTCTCCAAGTGGTGGCTCTTCTTTCATTGAAATAAATCTCTCAGCACAGACTTCCCTGACCTGCAATGACCGGGATAGCTATTCGGGGGGTTTACCGTTGGCAAATTGGGGTAGGCGTCAAGATTTTTTTATTAAGAATCCTCAGCAGAGTTTTTTGCTGTCAGAGTTCTGACATCTGATTCAATTTACGATTGAAGTTGAACAAAATTTGATTTTTTGGAATTTTTGCAAGCAACAAATCCGAGTTAAAAGACCCTTTCCGGGTATGACATGGAAAGACTCTCATCGGGATACATCGTCTTCGCAGAGTGATTGCTGGGATAGGTTTACACTGCATGTTCCTATGCGCCTGCGCTCGTTCGTCGAGTTGCGAATTGAATGTTTTGGAAATATGAGATCGTATTTTTGTTGGTTGTTTAATAAGGGCAGGGGCCTAACACATACGAAAATACCCTTCAACTTGCGCCTGACAGCCTCGTATCAAAAATCAGGACAATCCCAGACCCGCCTCTACTTTCGAGCTTCTTCTTATTCCTGGCAGCTTTTCAAATCTTTTTCTCGCTTCCATGGTTTTGCCATGTGTCATATGTTTGTAATTCTCGTTGAAATGGATAGGAATGGCGAGATTGTACAGAGCAACACCAAAGATGTCAGAGCTCTGACGCACCAGGGATTCCAGGAAATCCTGGCATTGAGTCAACAGAAGTTAACACGTCGATTCATTGCATACAGAGTGGGAAAAGGACCGGAACCTTAGCGAATCTCCCAGGTCTCACCGTGATGCAATAATTCCTGAATTGATCCGGAACCCTTGCTGGCGATGACCTGGTCCATTTGCTTCTGTACTTCATCTTCGTACACCGCGCGGTCAATAGCGCGGAAGACACCCATTGGTTCCGGGTATTCCGGATTACGCAGCGATCCGAGCAGACTGGCATACGCTGGATGTTCCAGGTCTTCACGATGTACGCAGATATCCGCATCGTCCGCATTAACATCTTTTATTTCTGGTTGATAATGGCTGATGCATAATCCTTTTGAATGATCTTTACCGAAAGTTAGCGGTTCGCCTGCTTTTAAGAACAGAGCATTGGTTTCGCGCACATTTTTCCCGACCGTTTCTTCGTGAACTCCATCGTTGAAGATTACACAGTTTTGATAGATCTCGACAAAAGATGTCCCACGATGTTGGGTCGCTCTTTTGAAAATTTCCCCCATGTGCTTTTGATCGCGATCGTATGTCCGGGCTACGAATGATGCTCCCGCACCAAGAGCTACATTGATGGCTGAAAACGGTTCATCCAGCGAGCCATATGGGGTCGATTTGGATATAGTGTCGCGGTGGCTGGTGGGCGAATACTGCCCTTTAGTCAATCCGTATGTTTCGTTATTAAACAGAAGAATGTTGATGTTCACGTTTCGGCGCATGGCGTGAATCAAATGATTCCCACCGATGCTTAATGCGTCTCCATCGCCGGTGATTACCCAGATTGAGAGGTCGGGCCGTGCCAGAGCCAGGCCGGTAGCCAGCGCGGGTGCCCGACCATGAATGGTGTGAAAACCGAATGTATTCATATAATACGGAAAGCGGGATGAACACCCGATTCCGGAAATAAATACGATTTTCTCACGTGAAATACCCAGATCCGGCAGAGTTTTTTGAATGGCGGCCAATACGGCATAGTCACCACATCCGGGGCACCAGCGTACTTCCTGATTGCTCATGAAATCCTGTTTAGTCAGTGGTGCTCCCATTATTCTCTCCGTAGTTTATCCGGTAATCAGCGATCGTTTAATTCCAATATCTTTGATTTAATCTCAGATACCAGAAACGGCCGTCCCTTTATTTTATTGAGTTGAATCGTTTCTTTCAAGAAGTTTGCGCGAATCAAAAATGCGAGCTGTCCATTATTTAATTCCGGAATCAGGATGCGTTTAAATCGATTCAGGATGGCCCCCAGATTTTTCGGAAATGGATTCAGGTAACGCAATTGTGCGTGCGAGACGGCAATACCTTCCGCGCGGCATTCGGCCACTGCAGCCCGTAGCGCACCATGTGTGGATCCCCATCCAAGCACTAATAAATCGCCTTCCGAATCGCCGTAGACTTCCTGCTCGGGAATGAAGTTCGCGATGCCCGCGATTTTGCGGGCGCGGGTTTCGACCATATGCTGGTGGTTGTCCGGATCATAACTTACATTTCCGGTCAGGGAGTCCTTTTCCAGACCGCCGATGCGATGTTCGAAGCCGGCGCTGCCGGGAATGGCCCACAACCGTGCCAGAGTCTCATCATCCCGACCATAGGGTTGCCAGCTATCAGGAGAAACGCCGTTATTACTCTGCTTGATTTCAAAGCGCGGCAACTGGCTGACTTCCGGAATGCGCCAGGGTTCGGATCCCATGGTAATGTACGAATCCACCAGAACAAACACCGGAGTCATAAACTGAATCGCAAGGCGAGCGGCTTCCATGGTCATATGAAAGCAATCGCCCGGAGTGATCGCGCTTAAAATCACCAGCGGACTTTCCCCGTTGCGTCCGAAAAAGGTCTGCAATAAATCCGATTGTTCATTCTTGGTGGGCAATCCGGTGGAAGGTCCGGCGCGCTGAGCGTTGATTACGATCAATGGCAGTTCGGTCATGACCGCCAGGTTAATGGCTTCCAGTTTTAAGTTTATGCCGGGGCCGGACGATGCGGTCGCCCCGATCACTCCACCGTACGATGCGCCGATAGCCGCGCATACGGCCGCGATTTCATCCTCGGCCTGAAATGTTTTGATTCCATAGTTCTTGTAGCGCGATAGTTCATGTAATATGTCCGATGCGGGTGTGATCGGATAACTGCCGTACATAATCGGTAATCCACTCCGATCGGCTACGGCGGCCAATCCCATGGCGATGGCGGACGACCCGGTAATATTTCGATAGATACCGGGTTCCATGCGCGCATGATGCACTTCATATCTTTCACTGAACAGCTCGCTGGTTTCTGCAAAGTTGATGCCGGCTTTCAGCGCGCGTTGATTGGCTTCGACCAGTACTTCCTTTTTTTTGAATTTGTCCTGAATCCAGTTTAGAGTTGTTACCGGATCGCGATTGTACAGCCAGTAAGTGATGCCCAGTGCAAAGAAATTCTTACAGCGATCCATATCCGGCTTGGACATGCCCAGGTCTTCCAGTGCATTGCGTGTCAGCGTGGTAATGGGAGCCTTGATCACGGAATACCTGGATTCCAGATCCGGATCTTCCAGGGGATTGGATTCATATTGTACTTTAGTCAGGCTGCGTTCATCAAAACTGTCGGTATTGGCTATCAAAATCCCGCGTGCTTTCAAATCGGATAGATTGGCTTTCAGAGCGGCCGGGTTCATGGCTACCAGTACATCTACCGCATCGCCCGGCGTATAAATCTGCTTGCTGGAGAAATGAATCTGAAAGCCGGAAACACCGGCCAGAGTACCCTGAGGCGCTCTGATCTCCGCAGGAAAATCCGGAAAGGTCATCAAATCATTGCCGGCCACACCGGTGGTCCGTGTGAACTGGCCGCCGGTCAGCTGCATACCATCACCCGAATCCCCGCAAAATCGGACTGTGGCTTCATCTATGGATTGAACAACGACTTCGGAACTCATGCAGCGCTCTCTTGAATGGCTAGGTACCTGATAATATAATGATGTAGATGATTTTGGGTAGACAGAGCGTTTTTTTCCGCACCCATCACCTGACAATACTTTTATCTCTACCAATATTGTGATCTATGTTCCGGTTGGCGATCAATTTCCTATTAAAATTGTAGGAATTCAGGGTGAGTCAATTTTACGCATGTGGAGGGAAAAATCCATAGAATTGGGTTATATTTGTCAGAGTTCTGACAATAAGCATGCGATTTGAATCGAAACTCCTGATCGGGCATTGTCTGCGGCGCTATAAGCGCTTTCTGGTGGATGTGGAAATGGAGGAAGGGGAGCGCATAACGGCCCATTGCCCCAATCCAGGGAGCATGCGAACCAGTTTGCGATCGGGTTGGCGGGTGGCACTCAGTGAACGGCGCACACCCGGACGTAGGTTACCCTGGACGCTGGAGCTAAGTCACAATCATCGGTGCTGGATCGGTTTGAATACGACCCGGGCAAACGCGATTGTTCGGGAAGCTCTGGAACTGAATCGGATTCCAGAATTAACCGGGTATCAATCCATTCAACCCGAAGTGCCTTATAATCGCAGTCGATTGGACTTCTTGCTCAGCAAACACAATCGTCGACGAGATTGTTTTCTGGAGATCAAGAGTGTGACTCATAAAATCGGACGCAGCTATGCATTTCCCGATGCTCGTACCGAGCGTGGACGAAGACATCTGTCAGAGCTCGGACAAATACGCCGTGAGAAACAGAGGGCGGTGCTCCTGTTTCTCGTACAGCGATCCGATGGGGACGATTTCCGGGCGGCGGAAGAAGTAGACCCGGAATATGCGCGGGCACTCAGGCAGGCCCACCGGGCCGGAGTAGAGATGCTGGTTTATGGTACCCGTACGGGATTACGTGGTATCGAACTGACCGCACCGATTCCACTAACGATTTAGCACTTGCGTTTCTGGTGCCGGAGTGCTTGTTGAAACCATGCGGTGGCGGTCCAGATATTGGTTGATACTGATTCTGATCGGCCTGCAAACCTGTACCATAACAGATGAAGATACGGCCCCATCAACAGGGTTAGAATCCGATGATGCGACTGTGGCCGATGTTTACCGGTTGCAAAATCTGGAGGCCATTCGGATTACCGGGCACTGGCGTTTTCAACCCACCGATTCTCCCCAAATCCGATCCGATTTTACCTTCGCCCGGACCGACTACGACGATAGCGACTGGAACATCATCCGTGTACCCGGCTCCTGGCATCAATACGGCTACGAACACAATGGCATCGCCTGGTATCGCACAGAGTTGATACTGCCCGAACGTTTTCAAAAATTTGGATTGGGACTCATGTTTCCATATGTGGACGCGGGCTATGCGGTTTATGTAAACGGTCATCATATCGGAGATCAGGGGAAGATTTCAAGAGACGGTCGTCTGGTGCGCGGCAGTTCCAGGGCCGGGTATTTCGAAGTGCCCGCCCATATTCTGCACGCCGGTCGCAATACGCTCGCATTGCGCATGCACAGCTACGGTATTGTGGGCGGATTCATTACTCCCGATCTGTATGCCGGACCGCCGACGCAGGTGCGCGAGATTTTTCTGCGCCATCTCATCTGGCATGGCGCTGTAGGCGCCATGTTCCTGTTCTTCGGTCTGTATCACTTCATGCTGTTCATAGCACGCACGGGCGAGCGACACTATCTCTACTTCGCGCTGTATTCGGCCGGGGTGGGATTGTACGTGCTGGCCATGAATACCGTTGCCGGTTGGGTGTATGATAACAATTTGTTTTTACACGGATTGTTGCATTTCGCGCTTAACAGTATCTCGGTAATATTTGTATTGTTTATTCATACCTTCTATCGGGTGAAAACCAATCGACTGTTGCGATATTTTGCCGTGGCCACTCCGGTATTAATGCTGTTCTACGTCGCCAGTCTCGTCAGTGAAACGGGATTTTCGTATTATGTAAAATACGGCATCCCCATCGTATTGCTACATATTCTGATCGCTTTCGGTTACGGTCTTTATCGCACATTGGGAGCCGCCCGACGCAGATTCTATGCCGCCCGCCTCACAGTGGTGGGGTTTCTGCTCTTTGGCGCCGCCATCAGTTTCGAAATAGCCGGTTATCTGAAGTTCGGCGACATGGCCGGGTATGTAGAAGAATCGTTTCTGGTATTCGTGGTTTTGTTTATGATTTCTATGTCGGTGCATTTCAATCACTTACATCGCAGCCGCGAGCGCAGCGTGCGTAAACTGGCGGAGCGTATGTTGCGTTTGTCCCGGGCGCGTAACGAAGCCGAGCGCGCGGAGCGTAAATATCTGCACCTGTTTGAAAATTCACCTGACATTATTTTCTCTCTGGATGAAGAATTCAAATTTTTAACGGTGAATCGCAGTGTGCGCGATCGGCTGGGCTTTCAGGTTAAGCAATTGATCGGTTTGCCCTTCCAGGATTTGATTTTCGTGCGCGATGAAAGTTCCCGCTTTATTAAAAGAGAGGTGGTGAAAGAAAAGCTGCTGAAAGCGCGCAATGAAAAGCGCAGCGTTCAATTCAAAGTCGACCTGCGTACCCGGATGGAGCAACCACGTGAAATGCTGGTCCGGCTATCATGCGTCGATCTGGATGACCGTTTTATTTTATTCGGAACGGCGTCCTCGGTGCCAGAAGACGAACTGTTGCGTTATACCCGGACCGAGAGCAAACACTTTGTACTGGATAATAATCTAAACGTGGCCGAGCTGATCAGCGAACGCATAACCGCACCTCTGTTCCATCTGATCAGCGGACCGGAAGCGGCGGGAGCCCGCATGGGGCTCAGAGAAATCATCGTAAATGCAATCGAGCACGGTAATTTGAATATCACCGCCGATGAAAAAAGCAAATCTCTGGCGGATTCTACGTACATGCGTTTGTTTAACGAACGTCTGCGCGATCCGCGTTACCGCAATCGAAAGGTCATTGTGGATTATGAGCTGACCACCGAGTATGCGCGCTATGTGGTCACCGATGAAGGCGGCGGATTCGAGCACAGCCAGGTGACGGGTGCGCGCATACAGGACTTGAATCGTGAGAACCTATTACACGGTCGGGGCATTTTGATTACCCTGCAGCAATTTGACCGGGTGAATTATAACGCCCGGGGAAACCAGGTGGAGTTGATTCGCACCTTTGCTAATGCGGAACCGCCGGATCCGAATCAGGATGTAGTCTCCGCCACACGTCTTTGAGTCGAAATCCGGCGGCTATTAAGTCCTTCCGGACACAACCATTTCGTCCGACGGTGGCCGTATTTGCGGATTACACTTCGCAAGCTTTGCAATCGATAAAAACAATTGATCCGGTGACGATGGGGGGCAGCATGGTTGCATTATGGGCGGAGACCGACCGGAACAAACCGGGACAGCCTGGTTTGACCGGGCTCGTGTTCGATTGATCCGTAAGATCATCGTTCGGTATGCCTTTCCCTCCGCTCGCCGCCTGTATTGCGCGCCCGATTATACCGCATCGGATTTAATCGGTGAATGGCACATGCGCAGCGCGACGGTCGAACAAGAGGTCGACATTGCGGTAGTCGCGCTCCGGCAGCCCTCACAACGGACGGCGCAAAACTCACAACATTCGATAGAATCGAATCTGCTGCGACGAATCACTCCCGGCGGATTGTTGATACTCGACTCCGCCGCCATCGGGCGTGGTACGATCTGGCGGCACGTGAATGAACTGCGTGCCGCCGGGTTTGATCGTATTCAACCCTTGCATTACGGCTTTTTGATGCGACTGTGTTTCCTGTTCCCCGGCGGACTGGCCCTGCTGCAACGTTGTTTGCATTCTTCGTTATGTCCGGCGCGCGCATGGTTGCAGCCGTTGATGTATCTGGAAGTTTTCTTTTTACCCTATATTCATTTTTTAATTGGAACGCGTACGTTGTTGATCGCCCGCAAGGTGGAATCGCCTCCGGTCGACCCTGTGGATCTTTCGATAGTGATACCGGCCTACAACGAATCAAAACGCATCTTTAGCTATCTGGATGCCATCCAATCGTACGTAAACGAAAGATCGTACTCTGCCGAAATCATTGTGGTGAATGACGGCTCCCGGGATGATACGGGACCGGCGGTGCGCAAGCGCTATGTCAATGTGCGCGTCGTGGATTTATTTCAGAATCAGGGTAAAGGGGCGGCGGTCAGCGAAGGAGTGCGATTGAGCGGCGGCGAGTACATTTTGACCACCGATGCCGACGGCGCCACGCCCATTCATGAACTGGAAAGTCTGCTGCCGCTAATGCGGTCCGGTGCCGATGTGGTGCTCGGATCGCGCTACCTGCAGACTTCTAAAGTTACCCGAAAGCAGAGTCTCATTCGCCGTATTATCAGTCGAGGCGGCAATCTGCTGATACGGCTCATTGCGGGTTTACCCTTTCAGGACACGCAATGCGGTTTTAAGCTATATCGACGCAAAGCGGCGCGAATCGCTTTTGTTGATTTGATCAATCGTCGGTTCGGTTTCGATTTTGAGGTTTTGCGTCGGGCGCGTATGGCCGGATTTCAACTGGTTGAGCATCCGGTCACCTGGCAGGATCAGGAC
This sequence comes from Leptospiraceae bacterium, assembly GCA_020441025.1. GTDB lineage: Bacteria > Spirochaetota > Leptospiria > Leptospirales > Leptonemataceae > JAGRMX01. The sequence goes on along the minus strand of JAGRMX010000012.1, from coordinate 2,056 downwards.
GGCAGTACTCTCAAACCCCGGGATGTCTTTCAGGTATTGCTGGGTCTGTTTCGCTTTCGTTTTCAGTATATTCTGCGGTTCTCGGTTGTGGGTGTGGCCAATACGGTGCTGGACCTCGGATTGCATAATTTGTTGATTTTAATATTCGGGTTTGGTGACGACGCCCGGGAATTTTTATATCATGCCGGCAGTTTTCTGACCGCCAATATTTTTTCATATATGGTAAACAGCAGTTTCACTTTTCAACGCCACGGACAATACTGGAAATTTTTTACAATTTCAATTGTGGTTTTTTTAAGTTCGGTGGGCGCATTCTATCTTTCACAGCAGGTGTTTTCGGTAACCAGCACGCTGGCGTTAAATCTGGTGAAGGTGGGCATCGTACCCGTAAACTTTATGGTCAACTATTTCGGTTATAAAATCCTGGTGTACCGCATTCGCTCATAGTTATGAATTTATCCGCACTCAAATCCCGACTGGCCAGGGACATCGGTCCTCGTTTCAACTTGATCGCATTGCTGGTATTCTGCCTGTTCGTGGTCATAGGCGTTCGGGCGGCGTACTATATGTGGGTATCGCTGGAATGGCCCGCGGCCATTTCACCCGACGCCTCGATCCTGCGGTTTGAAGCGTACATGATTCTCAGGGGCAGCTGGCCCTACCGGGACATCGTATCCATCAATCTGCCGGTGACGCATTACCTGAACATACTGGGCCTGTGGTTGTTCGGACCTTCAGGATTCGGCTTTCGTTTGATGGACATCAGCTGGCAGTTATTCTGCGCCATACTGCTGGCCATTTACCTATGGCGTTACTCCATACCCGCCGCCGTGCTTGCTTTTAGTCTGGCATTGACCTTTACGATTTCCGGGACACCGTACGGCGGTTTCCAGCGCGAATTGATGATGGTACCCTTCTGGGTGGGCGGCATCGCGCTATGGCAAATTGCTATGCGTCGACTGCAATCAATCACAGGAAAAGGGAACACGGACTCATCCCTGAACGTGCCGGTCGGTTTAATCGGGCAGGCAAAGAGTCACGGCTGGTTATTGGGCGGTAGTACCGTATTATTCACATTAGCTACGTTTATAAAACCGGCTTCGTTATTCGTCTGGGTGTTGCTGATGGCAATCAGCATCGCCATACACACCATCCCATCCGTTCACCGAAAGTATCAATCACCGATGGCGGCGCTACAACTGTATGTATTCTGGATAGCGGGCGGATTGATCGGGATCGGGCTGGTGCTGTCGCCTTTACTTCTATCCGGCATGATTCCGGACTTTCCCGGAGGTTGGCTGGATCAACTGGAAGTATACGGTCAACATGAGATTCAGGCCGGCTCCGATTCGGCGCTGCTGACATTGCGGCCCGCACATTGGTTTCTGGCTTTGAATTCGCCGGTGCAAAGTGCCACGGATATCGGACACTTTACTTTATTTACCGTTTTTGTTTTTCTGCTCTGGCTATTCTTGGAACGCAATCAACTGCGACGCTATGCATTGCTGGCTTTTCTGGCGGGCGGACTGTTGAATTATTACATGCAGGGTCGTAGTTTTGCCTATCATCTGTTTCTGGCCTGGTACGCGCTGCAAATAATGCTGGCCATCGTGCTGGCCGAAATGTTGCGGGGAGTGGAAGCTCCTCGTCCGCAATGGTGGCGGCGAGTGCCCGGACTGCGCGTATTGTCGGATCAAAGCCAATCCACAAGTCCCGGTGTAAGAACTCGTCGCATTGTACGGACCGTGCTGGTAATCGTATTATTGGCAATGTCGTACACGGCACTGCGCCGTCAGACCCTCTCGTTGCGTCCGTATGAAAATACCGGCCTGCTGGAACGCAAACCGGCGCAACGCCCGTATGATTTTAAAACGGTCCATCGCATTCAGAGCTGGGCGCAGGCCATCCAGGCTGAATACGTCAAGAACAGCGGTTCCGGAGAAAAATCTACAGCGATTCCCTCCGTGTCGATCAGCGTACTGGAAGATCATTCCGTAGCCATCGCCGCCATCGTACCCCGGGCGCTGGAATACATCGGACCGTTTCCGGTGGAATA
>JAGRMX010000129.1 GCA_020441025.1 Leptospiraceae bacterium | reverse complement strand
ACGTTTAAAGACGACGCCGGTACGGTAAAAGGAAATCTTTACGGTTCTCTATTGCATTTGAGCGGCGATCGTCAGATTCCGGCGGCGGAGTCCGACAGCGATACGGGTACCGTTGACGTTCGGATTTATCGTTTGCCGGGCGATGCTGACCGTGTTTTTGAAGTGATTGAGTACACCATGTGGGGAGTACACATGGGGCGCGTAGAGATCTACTGGCAGCGTTAAGCTATTTTGAATTTCCGACTATTATAACGAATACAATACGGTGAATTAAAATCGCAGTAAACTAAATCATGGCAATACAACACACAGGAAAAGACCTGGCCACGGTAACTGAACGGACGGCCCGGGCGCTGATGCCTTATTCCGGCAAAGGCGATAAAAAATTTGCCGATCACATTGCGGTCGAAACCATGCGGGCCGCGTTGAATGATCTGGACTATCGCTTTCATGTGGTACTGGGTGAGGGCGCAAAAGACGATGCGCCCATGCTCTACACCGGCGAAATGCTCGGTGCCAGAGCGGGCGACGAGTCCGTTCCGATAATTGATCTGGTTGTAGATCCGCTGGAATGTACAACGAACTTCGCCCGCGGTTTACCCGATTCCATGTCGGTATTGCTGGCGGTTCCGGATGGGGAATTGCAATTGGTACCCGGTTCCTATATGCAACAGTTACTGGTTCCACAGGCGGTCGCGCATTTATTGGGCAAGGAAATCACCCTGGATACTCCGGTTGTGGATGTACTCAGTATGGTTGCCGATGGTCTGGGGCTGAGCATAGACGATCTATGTGTCGTGGTTCAGGATCGTCCGCGTCACGCCGGACTGATCGCCGAGTTGCGGGCGCACGGTGCGGGGGTATCGCTGATTGAATCGGGCAGTATTTCAGCGGCATATGAAGTGATATCCGGACCCAGCCGAAGACTGCAAATGTTGTGGGGCATTTTTGGTGCGCCGGAGGCATTGATCATCGCGTTTATGGCCAACCATGCCGGCTGCGGTTTCCTGGGTCGCATGGCGCCGCACGATGTGGAATCGGAAACCGAGACCCGCGACTTAGGACTGGAAGGTCGCGTACTGCATGGACGCGAATTGGTGCGCAGCGGAGGAGTGTTGGTGATGTCCGGAATACACGGTTCCAGTTGGTTGCCCGGTGTGGAATGTCGTCGGCAACATGGACGTAACGATTATAATGTGCACACCTTGTTCTGGAGTGATGCGGGCCTGGAGATTCTCGAACACCATAATGGAGAGTTGGTGCGATCGCATACTCCGGCGGCCAATCAGGACTGAAAGCGAATACGAGAATCGACCCGAAATTGAATTCGCAAGCAGCAACTGATTCGCATTCAGAAAAGCATTTAGAAACTTACCCAGGAGAACAACTTGCTGGCCAATCTCACAGATCGTATTGAGATTCTGCTCGAATCCAACAGTGTGATGCGCATCGGCCTGCTGTTTGCCGCTCGTGCGTTCAATCCGGTTGTTTCGCTGGCTTTTTCCCTGTTGGCGGGTATGTATCTGACCGTCGAAGACCATGGAATCTACGGTCTGACTCTGGCGCGTATATTCGTCATGCAGGCTTTTATGGAGGCCGGCCTGCAACAATCGCTGGTCCGCTTTCTGGCGCCGGCCCTGAAAAAAAACGATCCCGATGAAATCCATTCTATAATAAGAGCTTCCATTCAACTCAAGCTGTACGTGCTGGGCGCGGGTGTAGTGGCTACGCTGGTGTATATTCTGGCGCTGGTAAACGCTTCCACTCTGGCCGCGCTGGGAGTACCCGCCGAGTGGTTGCCCGGAGCGCGCCTCGAGAATCTGTATCTGGCCTGGTTGATTCTAACCGGCGGGTTTGCGCTCTCGCTGATGACCTATCTCGATTCGGTTTTGGTCTCGCACGAATCCTTTGTCAAATTGCTGTTCTGGTTACCGATGGTGGGCTTCCTGCGACTGTCATTGATGGGTTATTTTCTGATTTTCAACGAACATGCTCTGCGCGCGGAGCACATTATCTACGCGTTCGTAATCGGTACCGTCATCGCGGTCTTATTCTATTTTACGATCTTTTACGCGGATTTCTTTTTTGTAAAGGTTCCCCGCCGGATCTGGAAACCGTGGACCAAACGTTTATTACAGTTTAATACCTGGATCATTCTGGCTTCGTTCATGGCGATTTTATCCGACTGGATGGAAGTGCTGTTGATCGATCGCTCCGGAGACCTGGGGCTATTCAACGCCGCTCGCCTGCCCATGCAGGGATTCATGATTATTCTCACGACCATGGTTTCATTTCTATTGCCGCGCTTTGCCCGGCTGGAATCGGTCTCCGAATATCGCGGCATGTTCGCGCGTATTTATCAAATTATCATACCGGGAGTGATTTTATTCCTGCCCGGATTATGGATTTTTCCCTGGATCATTCTGGAACTGTACGGCCCGGAGTATGAACCGTCGGTAGCCGTATTTTATATCCTGTATCCCAATTTCATTTTGCGATTGTATTTTGCTCCGCTGGGAACGGCGTTGTTTGCGTTAGATCAACCCCGCCTGATCATGACCGAAGCGGCCTTGCGTATGTTCAGCGGTATCGGCTTAAATCTGCTGTTGTATCCTCTGTTCGGCATCAACGGAGCGGCCTGGGCCAGTCTGTTGGCGCAATGTGTGGGCTGGAGCTTTTTGATTTATTGTTATGTAAAATTTTTCTCCAGAGGTCGATTCCCACTGGCGCCGGCCGAATAAGCTTTCAGAAATTCAGCTCACAATCGAGCATTCAATCCGTTTGTTGTCCGGGTGTCTGACGGGCCGCTCCGGTTTTCGCGAAAACCGCCGGCGGATTCAACGCGTGACTTGACGACCGAATAGGTTTTGTTCGAATGGTCTTCGGGTGAGCACCAATTCGCGGGGATAAACAGTGGAAAAAGAAAATCCCTACAGACAGAGTATTTTCAATCCGCCGGGGCGTTCGGGCCTGCTCGGTCGCGTATTCTATTTCGCCGTCTATCGAGCCATGCTACGCTACCTGGGTCCTTTGCATCGACCGGGCGCTCTGTATCGTTCGGTCGGTATTTTGATTCTCTCTGGAATGGGCGTACTGTTATTTATCGCCGGTACTCCCGCCGATTTCTATCGCGTTTACGCCACCGATGGTTATGACCAGCCTTCGGAAATCTATGCCATCGGTCCCGATGGGAAGTACATGGCCATCAGTGAGTTTCTGCCGCCGGGTGAAACACGCCGGGTCATCTACCTGGAAGACCAACCGGACGGGGGCGATCCGTTCGATTTGAAAGTGGTCCGTAGTTTTATTGCGACGGAAGACAACAACTTTACCCGCCATCCGGGCGTGGACCCGCTGGGAATCGCTCGGGCCATGTTGGTTAACATCCAGGCCATGAATGTTAAGGAAGGGGCCTCGACCATTACGCAACAGGTCGCCCGCCTGCGATTTTTATCCCGTGATCGTCATATCATTCGTAAAATGCGGGAAGCGTTTCTGGCTCTTTTGATAGAAATGCGACATTCCAAAAGCGAGATTATGGAAATATATCTCAATACGGTTCCGCTGGGTCATGGTACCAACGGAATTGAGGCGGCGGCCCGATTCTATTTTGATAAATCCTATCGCGAACTGGACTGGGGGGAAGCGGCGGTGCTTTCCGCCATGACCACCAGTCCGTCAACATACAGTCCGCTAAAAAAGCCGGAGCAGTCGCGGCGCAAGGTCGGGGTGGTCCTCAATCGACTGGTACAGAACGGCGATATTACCGTGCGTGAAGCGGAGGAGCAATTTCGCAGTTTGACCGAGCATTTTTATGCCACACTGAATCGCTCGCCCAATGATTCTTCGTTTCAGCAGCGTTTGAATTTACATCCATATGCTACCGAGTATGTGAAAGCGCAACTACCGTCCGAGTTTCGCGGTCGGGTGTTGATGCGAGGCGGTTTACGCATCTATACCACCATCAATCACCAACATCAGCAAGCGGCCGAAGAGGAGATGATTCCCCATTTGCGACGGGAAACTCGTCGTCGGCATCGTTCGCCTTTTACGCGGTTTGAAATTTTTGAAGATGATCTGGGGCCCGCCGTGCGTATGCAGGAATTGATTTTTCCCATGGCACCCATTCGGCGACGAATGACCCGGGCCGAACGCGATTTCTTCCTGGAATTTGAACGGGAATTTCAGGCCGAAAGTGAATTGCTGAACTATCTGAGCGGGGGCACCAATCTCAGCAAGGCCTATGAATATTTACGATCCACCGGCTCGCGGATAGCCGAGGAAGAGCAGACCGTCGAAGGCGCATTGATCAGCCTGCGTCCCGAATCCGGGGCCATCACCGCCGTCATCGGCGGATCGGGCTTTGAACCCCGCAATCAATTGATCCGGGTAGACGCTCGCCGACAGGCGGGCAGCGCGTTTAAGCCGCTGGTGTACTCGTCCGCCATCGAGAATACCGGCCGGTCGGATAGCGCCGATTTTGTACTGACGGCCGCCACACTTATCGACGATTCTCCGGTCCTGTATGTGAACCGGGACCTGTCTGAGTATTCACCGGAAAACTATTCTAGATCGTACGAAGGTTTGATTCGTCTGCGTCGTGGATTAACTCTGTCCAAGAATGCCGTGGCGGTGCGTACTTATAAGAATGTGGGACCCGATTACATTAACCATACAGTGGAAGACCTTTTGCATCTTTCCGAGCGCAGCCGCGGTCAGCGTGAACTGCCCCGGGAAGCTTCGGTCGCGCTGGGCAGTTTCGATGTGAGTCCGCTGGAAATGGCCCGGGCTTATGCAACCTTTGCTTCCAATGGCCGCGAAGTGCACCCGTATGTCATCAGCCACATTACCGATGCCCATGGACGTATATTACTGGATAATCGTCCGGAACTGGAGCGACGAGAACGTCGTCAGATTCTCAGTCCGGGCGGAGCCGAAATTATAACTTCTTTATTAATGGATGTTGTACGTCAGGGCACCGGTCGGGCCGCAGGGTTACCCGGACGTAGCGTGGCCGGAAAAACAGGCACCACCAACCGGAATAATAATGCCTGGTTTGTGGGTTATACACCCGAACTGGTTACGGCGCTGTATATTGGGTATGATAATCCTCGGTCGCTGGGGGCGGGGGCCACCGGCGGCGGCCTGGCCGCACCCGTATGGGGACGCTATATGTATAAAGCGTTGCTGGGCGAGCCGGCCAATCCCTTTCGGTTTCCCGGATCGGACGTGGTGCGCGTAGAGATCTGCGAACAAACCGGAATGTTACCGGGACCCGGCTGCAGCAATACAATGGTTGAATTATTTTTACCGGGAACACAGCCCACCGAAGTTAACGCGGAACTGGAAGGCGGCAGCAGCAATGAGCCGCCACCGGTGATCAAACGCACGGATGATGTCTTTGCCGAAGATGATCTGGGTTTCTGACGCATGCGTTGCGTATAGTTTCATATTCTTATGTACAGAATGGCCTTAAAGATCACTTCCGGCCGTGCTTCGGTCAATCCAATGTGACATAATCCGGAGATCGTGATTGACCGGTAAAAATCCATAAAAAGATTTCAGGACGATTTCAGATGGCCGGGCTACTAACCGATGCTGGTTCCAAACCAATCGCGTCTTAAAAATTTTTATGATTCGGAAAACTATGACTTCGCCGGTACGGATGCCGCCATCGGTGTCGGATGCAAAAGTCCGTATTCTCCATATTATGTATCATAATAATGAATGAGTCGCAATTTGAAAAGCGCAAGGGATGTGGATAATTTTTTGTTGTGGAAAAAGTGAACCCGCATCAGGTTTCAAAAAATCGTTCTTTTTCAAGTTGCAAAACTAAAAAAGCGCTTTTTGAAAAAGACCGGTGATGTTGACTTGCATATGGCGGCGAAAACATCGTCGTTCTAATCAAAGAGATAAATAAAAATCGGAGGCACACCCTATGGCAGTGGGACAATTCCCTAAAAGCCCCAATAAGATCGACCCGGTACTGCCCAGTGCGGTTGGATCGCGTACGTCACTCGCATGGGAAGGTCGTGATAAACCGGCTGAAGCAAAAAAGATCATCGATGAAACTGCGAAATATATCAATGAATATACGCAGACCAAGTTACCGCCTGAAGTCCTCAAAGACGTGGACGTTATGGCCAACATTGAAGACAAGATTTATAACTATGTAAATCAAGCTTATGTGAACATGTTCAATCGTTATACCATTACGGTTGAAGATGAAATGGTAAAGAAAGTTCGAGACTTCGTAGATAAAGAAGAAGTCAAATCTCTCGCTCGTTACACTCCCAAAGAAATTGTAGAACTGCTGGATAAGATCGGCGGTTCGGATAAGTTCAATACCGGGGAACTGGAAAAATCCGTGGTGAACATGTACGGTCACCTGCAGGGGCATATCCAGCGCGGTATGAACGACCTCGAAAATGAGACCAACGCGATTCTGCGTCAGAAAACGGATATTGGTGCCTTCGTACGCGGTGAAAACGCGTATTCAATTGTGAAATGCGCGTTCAAGGATAATGCCTGGCGTCCTCGCACGGTAAGCGACATCAAACTCTCCATTAATATCCTGGATTCCGAACTGATCTCGCCGATTTTTCACTATCAGGTGACCGTGGAGCATCTGCTGAAAGAGCAGCTTGCGAAACATATTATGGAACTGATTGATCGGGAAGTCGAAAAACTCAAAGAAGAGCTGATCGATTCCGGTCGGGCGGAGATGAGCGGTAGTGAGACCATGTTTGAGAAGATCAAAATGGTCGAAAAATTCACCGACGACAATACTACCGATCCTAATTCCCGTCGTTATACCATTCTGGGTAAAAAATTCCTGGATAAAATCGAAGGTCTACGCGCGGAAGTGGATCAGGAAGACTATGATCCGCTGAATATGCGCGAGCAGATTAAGGCGATTATCGACTCGGAAAACATTCGTAACCGCGGCTTTAATACCGCCGTGAATACGCTGACATCCATTCTGGATACGTCGCGATTGGGATACCAGTTCTGCGATAACAAGAAGAATGCCCGCGAATGTATCATTCGTGAATATGAGGATCAGGACGAAACCCAGCTTCCGGATGAACGCTATGCCATTCGTCTGGTGTATTTCGATCAGAATCAGATTCGCGAACTGAAGCGCATCTATGATGCCCGTCTGAACGCGTTCCTGCGAGAAGTGGACGCGGCCTGGGACGTGGTTCATCATCTGTATGAGAAACGCAAAAAGACCTTCCTGGGATTCAGCAAAAACGTTGTCGATTTCGAAGACCTGATGGAAAAAATGATGCCTTCCAAATGGGTGAAGGAACGCAAAGCCATCAACAACGATCCGGACGAGTTGCACTGGAACAAGCTGCAATTCCGTGATCCACCGAACACCTTCGTTGAGAAGAACAACCGCACATATACCGCGGAAATCAAAAACGTAGGCGAGAAAATCAACTATCTGCAACGTAAACTGCAGGAAATGTTCGGTTATCAAAACCCGGTCGAGCGTGTGGTTATAGACGAACGCCTGAACATGCTGGAAAAAGAGTTCAATCGATTTATCTATGAAATCAATCCCCATCACCTGCAACCGGGACTGCTGCTGGATGTGGATATGACCACCACCAAGCGTAAGCAGTACATGATGAAGGGTATGGCCAACGTATTGAACGAGTTCCTGCACGGCATTTCGCAGGGCTTTGCCGATGCGGCCTTCGCTTCGTTCAAACGACGTCGCTCTACCGTTCGTACGGATATCGATCAGAGCTTCGGTGATGAGACCGAAGGCGAATCGGCATCTTCGCTGGCTTATTCCGGCGGAATGTCCGGTGGCGGCAGCTCGGACGGCGGCAATGACACCCCCCCACCGGCAGCTTCGGCTCCGCCCACCGGCGGTGGCGGCGGCGGATCTGACGCCGGAGGCGGAGTGAAAGGCTCGGCCGACGTGACGCCCAAGAGCTACGAGGATAAACTCAAGGAAATGGGTTTGAAAGAGCTCTGAGTTTTCCGCTCTCACTGTCAGGGGTCGCACTGAGCGGCCCCGGTCTCCCGACATTGACCCGCAGCCATGGGCTGCGGGTTTTTTGTTGTATTTTGCTCTAACCCGCCGACACTCGACGCCACGCAGGGATTCCATGATGAAGCCGCGCCCTTTAGCGCGAATCAGATGGAAGCGACGCGGCGGAATCTACGGGTGAATAAACTACCGGGAATAATAACAATCAACAGGGAATCATTATGAAATCAGGAACTGCAGGTAAGGAACTATCCAATCTGGCCACGCGTGAGGCTTTCAATCGTACCTTGAAACACATTGTGAATGTGACCAGCCTGGTAGAGGCGGTTTCTAAAGGAGCCAATCTGGCGGATTTACTGAATAATCTGTTGGAGCAGGATATCATAGAACGCACTCAAATTGCGCCGATC
>JAGRMX010000128.1 GCA_020441025.1 Leptospiraceae bacterium | reverse complement strand
TATCCGCTGGAGAAAGTGTCCCGGGGTGCCCGAAAGCGTTCGGGAGCCGGTCGCAATGCCGCCAATTTACCGGAACACAAGGTGAGTGGCATTATGAGTCTGCACCTGAATCATAAATGGACCCCGGATCTGATTGCCGAGCGCATGAAGATCGACCCTTCCGTGGTACGTGCGGTCATTGCCAGCCACGGCAAATAGATTTCAATCAAGCGAGCACAGTGGGAATTCTCGAACGCAAAGAGCGAGAAAAAGCGGAGCGCCGGCGTTCTATTCTGGATGCGGCGCGCGAATTGATTCGCGAGAAAACGTACGAAGAAATTACCATGGAAGAACTGGCCCGGAGGCTGGAGCTTTCCAGGGCTACGCTGTATCTGTACTTTCGCAATAAGAGTGAAATTTACACCACCCTGCTGGCGGAAGGTATGCAGGAGTTGGAAAAGGGTTATCGCCAGGTATTATCCCGGGGCATCGAAGATCCGCTGGAAAAGCTTATGGGCATGGCCTATGTTTTTTTTGAGTTCTACTCACGCAGTCATTCTTACTTTGATTTAATCGTCACCAAACGGGCCGAACTGCTGAAAGATATCAGCGAAGAGACGCTCAGTGAGTTCGAAACCGCCGGAGCCAGCGTTATTGGTCCCTTGATTGATGTGTGCCGGGAAGGCGCCGAGAAAGGCAGTTGGCGCGAGCAACCGCCGGATAAAATGGCCTGGCTGCTGCGGGCTATCGCCATTGGCATAGCCGTAGGCTTCCGGGAAGGTAACCTGAAATTTCCCGCGGATGTGGAACTGATGAAACAGTTTTTATTATTTGGACTGAAGGGACAGCCCGATGCTTAACAGATTGAATCAATTTCATATAGGTGATATCGTACATCATCGGCGCTACAATTACCGGGGTGTGGTTTTTGCGTACGATAGCAGTTTTCGGGGCAGTGATGAATGGTATCAATCCAACCGAACCCAACCGGACCGGCAACAACCCTGGTATCATGTGCTGGTAAACGACGCGGGACATACAACTTATGTCGCGGAAGAAAACCTGCTGCCTGCGGAATCACCCGATCCGATCAATCATCCGCTGGTTGAACGTTTGTTCGGCGCTTATCATGAAGGTCGATACTACGTACATTCACTGAATTGATAAGGTAAATCACTACCGACGAGTATTGCGAACACTGCAATCGATAATGACGAAGGCATAACGCCATTTAATAATCTTCATTATCAGTCAATGTCGTCTGTCCGCATAATTCTACATATTATTTAAGAAATCTGTTGCTCTATTTGAAGTCGATCGTATGGTCCGGACATGCGGATTCCATTCGGCTTGAAACTCGGTGCTATTATCTTCCTTTTTGTTGTCGGTTCCACCGGTCTGAGCCTGTTTTATTATTATCAGACCAGCCGGGAACTGGTACTGAGCCAGATGCGCAATCGAATTCGGGACCTGGCGCATACCGGTAGCTGGATGTTCCAACCGGAAGACCGGCGGATGATGCGCGAGCTTTCGTCGGAAATTCATAAGCGTCAGTTGCCCATCGACGATTCCATCCGGGAGATGGAAGACGGCGATTATCTCGAATCCCTTTCTCAGGCCGATATTGACGAATTACAGGCCACTCCGGAATTCAAGCGCATCGTTCAGGTATTACGACAGATTCGCAACGGATCGACCCGTACGCAGCGCACATATCGCCCCCTGCCCCAGACGCTATTGGATCAGAACGACGCCCCCGGTTTAAAGTATGCCTATTTATTGATTACCGTACCCGATTCTCCGGAAGGTACGTACTATAAATTTCTCGCGGATTCGGACTACGAAGCCGTGGATATGAATAACAACAATCAAATAGATGAAGATGAAACGCCCAATCCGGTAGGAAACTGGTATCGTTCCGATGAAGTGGTCTTTGAAAAAGCGTTCGAGGGTCGGATTGCCGCCGGTGAAGAATGGTACGAAGACGGCTGGGGACGATTTTTATCCTCCGGCGCGCCGATCCTGGACGAACAGGGTAATGTAATCGCCGTGCTGGGACTGGATCTGGATGTAAAAGGCGAAGCCAATCGTCTGGAAGATCTATGGGATCTTTGCCTGACGATTATTGCCGTAACTGCCATCCTGGCTATTTTGATTTCGGTGGCGCTCTCTCTGGTCCTCACCCGTCCCATCAATCGCCTGCGGGAAGGCGCCGAACGGGTCAGTCAGCGTGATTTCGACACGCACATAAAAGTTAAAAGTAAAGATGAATTCGGTCTTTTGGCCGGGGCCTTTAATTCCATGGTCGCCCAGATACGTGACTATGCCCGCAACCTGGAGGATATGGTCGCCCAGCGAACCCGCGAATTACAGGAGACATTGGGCAAAGTCCAGGCGCTAAAACTGCAACAGGACGGTGATTATTTTCTCACGAATCTGCTGGCCAATCCGTTGTTTAAGAATTGGAATAAGAGCCGTGAAGCGACCACCGAGTTTTATATACGACAGAAGAAGACCTTTGAATTTCGCGAACGTCCCGGTGAGTTGGGGGGGGATCTGTGCATATCCGGAAATTTGCGTTTCACCGGCGGCAAACGCTATACCATGTTTATTAACGCGGACGCCATGGGCAAATCCATGCAGGGTGCCGGTGGCGCCCTGGTAATGGGCACGGTGGTCAATTCCATCATGCATCGTTCCGCCGCTAACGATCGGGTGCTGGATATTTCCCCGGATGAATGGTTGCATCAAACTTACAATGAACTGCATAGCGTTTTTAAATCCTTCGACGGATCCATGGCCATCTCCTGCTTTATGGGACTCATTGAAGATTCCACGGGCCTTATGCATTATTTCAATGCCGAGCATCCGCATACCGTGTTGTTACGCAATGGTCGCGCCTCTTTTATTGAAGAAGAATCGTATTTGAGCAAAATCGGTCTGGAATTGCGTAAGCCCGACGTGATTGTGCGCAGCTTTCAACTGGAGCCGGGTGACATTCTGATTGTGGGCAGCGATGGACGCGACGATTTGCGCTTACCCCATTTAAAAGATAAAATGAATGAGGATGAAACTCTGTTCTTACGATCGGTCGAGGAATCCGGTGGAGAATTGGATAAACTGGTGGAGCGTATCATGAAACAGGGAACGCTTACGGACGATCTATCCCTCATCCGGGTGGGCTTTCAGGAGAAAACAGTTCACCATTCGGGACAGGACGATCGGGAGTTATTCGATACTATAGCCACTCAAATCCGCGAGCGGGACTACACGGCGGCGCTTGCGCGGCTGGATAAGCTTTCTACCGAGCGCACCGGCCTGCTCTATCACTACTATCGGGGTCTGTGTCTTTCACGCCTGGATCGACTCGGGGAGGCACTGGAAGAACTGGAAGTGGCCGCGCGCATGAATCGTGATCAGGCGGCGGTACCCGCGCTGCTGGGCAATTTGCACTACAAACGCAAAGATTTCTCCCGCGCCCGGGAATACTGGCAGGAAGCCCTGAATCTGAATCCCGATAACGTGAAGCTGCAAACTGCCCTGAAAAAGCTGGAACAGCTCAATTTAACCGGCTCCAGCCCCAACTGACTCTTATTTCAAAGAAATCTCACAGAATCTGTCAGAACTCTGACAGAGCTAAACCCGTAGCTGATTATGTCCCATGACAGCGTGTCATAAAATTACCCACCGCTATTTTTTATATTGACACAGTGTCAGCACATAACGATACGTTAAATGATGCCCTGTCGGGAGGCCCTGTATGAATATCCGCACTTCCGTTTCAAAAACCAGCCGCGAAACCGGCTCCAGACAACGTGAGCGCTCCGAAATCAGAGCCCGCTATGATCTGGTTATCATAGGCGGCGGCATCAGTGGTGCCACCCTGCTCTGGGATGCCGCTCTGCGCGGTGTTCCGGCGCTTTTGCTGGAAAAAAACGATTATGCCTCCGGAACGTCTCAGGCCACCTCCAAACTTATTCACGGTGGTTTGCGCTATCTCAAAAATGGCGAATTGCGCCTGGTGCGCGAATCGTTGCGCGAACGCAGGGTACTGGCAACCATCGCTCCGCATGCCGTTCGACCGGAACCCTTCCTCTACCCGATTTACCGCACCAGTAAAGTCGGTCGCTTCATGATGGGTGTGGCGCTGAGAGTTTATGATCTGCTGGGGTTTGACCGCAATCGTGGACTCAGTCCGGAATTGAAATTACCCCGGGCCCGGTTTCTCAATCGTAAGCAGACCATCCAGGCCGAGCCGGGCATTCATACGGACGGATTGATCGGCGCTTACATTTATTATGATTACGCCAACGTGAACCCCGAGCGATTGTGCGCCGAGTTTATTCTCTCCGCCCGGCAACGCGGCGCACACGCCCGCAATTACAGTCCGGTTGAAAAAGTGCGCCGCGAACCGAATGGCCTGTATCGCATAACAATACGGGATAGCGCCACCGGTCGGTTGCATACCACCCTGGCCCGTACGGTGGTGAATGCCGCCGGTCCCTGGGCCGATTATCTGGATCGGAAGGTAACCGGTCGCATAGAAAAGAACCTGATTCGATCCAAGGGCATTCATCTGGTTACCCGCCAGATCAATCGCGAACATACGGTGGTACTGTTCCGACCGGACGGGACGCATATGTTCATCATTCCCTGGCGCGGTAAAAGTATACTGGGCACAACGGATACGCAGTTCCATCAACATCCGGATCGGATGCGCGTTACCGAAGCGGATGCGCGCGCGGTAATCGCCGATGTGAATCGTATGTATCCGGCCGCCCGGCTGAGTATTGAGGATGTAGAATACTTTTATGGCGGCCTGCGTCCGTTGGTGGAAGACGGCGCGGCATCCGGAACGTACAACGCTTCGCGTAAACAGGAAATTCTGGATCACGCCGAGAGCGGCTATCCCGGATTTTATACGGTCATTGGCGGCAAGTACACTACAAGTCGCTTGCTCGCGGAAAAAACCATGGACCTGGTCTCCCGATATTTACCGGGTAAATTCGGCCCCTGTAGAACGGACCGGGAACCATTGCCCGCCGGAAATTTTCGAAATCAAGATGAACTGATAGCGCGGCTCAAACATGAATTTCCCGAACTACCGGAAGAACCCATCCGTACACTTTCCGATCGGTACGGCGCCAATGCCCGCATGATTCTGGTAAACATGCGACCCGGCCCGAAGCACAGGAACAATAGCGTCGAATCGCAGAACGCATGGCAGTTAAAGAACGGTGAGACCTATTATCCGGAAGAAATCGACTATGTGATTCAGCGGGAGGATATTCACACCATCGAAGATCTGTATTTCCGGCGCGCCGGCCTGGGCACCATCGGACCGGTTCCCGAAGGTCTGAATAAATTGATTGTACATCGCATGGGATTATTATGCGGTTGGACCCGTAAACAAATGCAATGGGCCCGGCAGAGTATCCGCAATCGATATCAACTGGCGCCCGCCCGCTGGATAAGCCTTGACAGGCCTTGATAAGCCTATCCAGATTATGAGGAATGTGAACCGAAATGACGGTGCTATTGCTATTGCTATGGATAAGTATTAAAGAAAATTAATTACAGGCCGCAGCCACCTGCCGCCCATTGCAATCCACCAGTACCTCATCGGGCGCGCCTGCGTTGCGGCAGGTAGTCTGGCACTGGCCGGGACCGCAATTCTTTCGAAATAGATCCCACTCTTCACACACACTGCCATCGTTGAAATGACAGAAACCCACCTGGCCTTTAGCTTCATCCATGATGACCAATTGGCCGCCCTGCTGCGCACAATGCTCACTGGCCGGATTCGGCATCTCCGTGGGCATGATCGGATCTTCGCCACAATGGATCAGCATCAAAACCAGTCCTGCGACGAGCATAATGCGCGCTTTACAAAGACCGGAAGCCGGGTCCATACTATATCCGAAAAGTGTACCTGACATTGAAAATCTATTCATATTCCCTCAAGCGATCCGGGTTACCTTATATGCGGTGTGGGTCTCGTCTGTGGCTTAAAATTCACAACTGACAGTGCTGAACGCTCACGTTGCGCCAGGCCCAGAATGTCAGGCCGGCGGTTACCGGATCTTCCACTTCCATAAGGGTGATACTGGAAACTCCCGATTGCAGTTTTTGAAAAGACCAGGTGAAGCGCGTATTGGCGCTGCTGGTAAACGATCCCGATTGACAGGACGGCATCCCATCAAATCCGACCATGGCATAGCGATGACCGTTCTGATCCGTGAGTATGGTTCCCGGCGGATGTGTACATGTAGCGGGCAGCCCTTCCGTACGCAGATAAAAAACCGTCTGGTTTCCCCGGTTGCAGACCTGTTCCAGAACCACCTTACCCGGTCCGGATAGATAGGAAATACCCAGTGCGCAACACGGACGGCGTTCCGGCTCAGGCTCAGGTTTGTTTTCAGCCGGTTTTTCCTCCGGTACGGTCACCGAAGCCCATAAAGTGCCGAGCGCTCCGGTGCTGCCGACGTCCATATCGCTACTGCCCTGAAGCATTAGCAGGACCGTCGCCAGTATTGCTGCCGGCAGCAAGTATCGCTGAGTGGCTGTAGATAAGAACCGCCGCATGGATCAATGTCCCGTATTAGAGACGCAGTGAGTCTCCCAATCGTTGTTTTATTTTCGGCCGTCGAGCCCGTCAGGAGTGACTCTCCGGATGAATATTAAGGGGCCCGGTCCGGTTGACAACGCTGATTTTTTCGTTGACCTGGCCAAAAAATTGGCCTTATTTGCGTATACAGGTTATAATAATCAGGAGATTTGCATGTTCAACACAGAAACACAGGAAAAAGCACGCTTCGTTCCGGATATGACGGTAGGCGAAGCCATGAAACTGCATCCCGAAGCGGCTCTGGTTTTTTCCTCCTATCATCTGGGAGGGTGCTCGCACTGTGCCATCAATGAAATGGAAACGATTGAACAGGTCTGTATGGGCTACGGCGTTCCGGTCGATCAGTTGATCGATAGTTTAAACAATCTACTGGAAGACTGATCCGTCCGTACTCATTTACTCCGGTCCAATCACAGGCCGGTCCTATCCGCGACCGGCCCCCTCAATTAAATCCTCGATAAACGCGTGCATCATGCGCACTCCCCAGCCGGTGGCTCCGCGCGTTTGAGCGCCATTGGGTCGCGAACGCCACGCGGTACCGGCAATATCAACATGCGCCCAGGGTATGTGCTCGGGCACAAATCGGGATAAAAAGCGGCCGGCGGTAATGGTCCCGGCCGGTCGCCCGGCGATATTGCGCAAATCGGCGATATCGGACTTTAATCCGCTGTCATAAATGGTCCAGTGCGGCAAGCGCCAGACCCGGTCCAACGACCGCCGGGACGCGCGTTCCAATCGTCCGACCAGGTCCTCCGAACGGCTCATAATCCCGGCCGCTTCATGGCCCAGAGAAATAATGCAGGCACCGGTCAACGTGGCAAAATCAATCAGGCACAGGGGATCATATTTCTCACAGGCGTACGAAAGCACATCCCCGAGGACCAGGCGGCCCTCCGCGTCCGTATTCTGAACTTCGACGGTCAATCCGTTGTAGGCCGTATAGACATCGCCGGGTTTGATGGCATTCCCGTCCGGCATGTTTTCCGCGATACCCAGCAGCCCGATGACATGCACCGGCCATTTCTGGCGAGCGGCCATTCCCAGTACATGCAAGACCAGAGCCGATCCGCACATATCAAATTTCATTTCATGCATTTCAGCCGACGGTTTAATGGAGATTCCGCCGGTATCAAATGTAATGCCCTTGCCCACCAGAACCAACGGCTTGCGGGCTTTCAGTTTCCCTTCCGGCTTGTGCTCCAGTAGAATCATGCGCGGTGGAATAGCGGAACCGCGACCGACCGATAGAATACCGTTGCAGCCCATTTTTTCCAGGGAATCGGTTTGAAAAACTTTTATCTTTAAATGTGTTCGGCGTGCCAGTTCCCGGGCATACTGCTCATAGTTTTCCGGATTCAAATAATTGCCGGGTAACGCATCTATATAGCGCGCGCCGTTAATCATCTCCGCCAGGTGAGTTCCGGTCTGTACCGCCTCCTGCAATGCCCGCGCGGTAAGAGAACAATCAAAAGATACCGGTGGCTTATCCGATTTGGCCTTCCCCTCGCTCGGCCCCGAGCGACTCTTTTTTTTGCGCGCGCCTGTTCCGGATTCGCCCTGCACGTCACCATTTTCGGCCCCGTTATCCGAACCGGGCTTCTTCAGCACACCCATGCTTTCAGCGCCAATTTGTAGATTACAGATAGAGTGAATGATGGCGTCTCGCACCGCATAGGAACCGGCATAGTCTATGGCCGGTATGGAAAAATCGTCCGCTTTCCCACCGGCACCGGAGCGAATTTCCAGAGCGAGGCTCTTCTGCAGAGACGCATCCAATCCGCTGTAATCCTTGATGGCCGCCTCCAGAGTCTTTGAAATGACCACTT